>CAYVLG010000138.1:0-3958 GCA_964452345.1 uncultured Lachnospiraceae bacterium | reverse complement strand
AATGTCAATGTTGAAGAAGCTTCAGACGGAGACAAGATCACGCTTGTTCTGAATGTAGCCGAAGACGATATGGGAATGGTAATCGGTAAGGGCGGAAAAATCGCCAAGGCAATACGCACAGTAATGAGAGTGGCTGCCTCTGCCGACGGCAAGGAAGTCAGCGTTGTTATCAGATAAGTTATTCTGTATATTATAGTCATAACCACCGGCTAAGCCGGTGGCTTGCTCAGCCCTATAAGGGCATGTTACCGGCGGGGCTGAAAGCCCACCGAAAGATCTGCCAACCGCAAGCGGACTCAAGCTACCGCTAAAGCGGATGCCAATTACAAAATGACGTAACCTAAAAAATGGTTACGTCATTTTTGTGATGATTGTTATTTATTTGATAAATAATTATCTATTGCGTTTGCTGCCAATTTGCCTGCTCCCATCGCCGAGATTACGGTAGCGGCTCCGGTTACGGCATCACCTCCTGCATAGACACCTTCTCGCGTTGTCGCCCCCGTTGCTTCCTCAACAATGATTCCGCCGCGTTTGTTGACCTCTAATCCGTCTGTTGTCATTTTTATCAACGGATTCGGAGACGTTCCGATTGACATTATAACGGTGTCAACATCAAGTACAAACTCGCTTCCCGGTATTTCTATAGGACGTCTGCGGCCGCGTTCATCGGGTTCTCCGAGCTCCATTTTTATACATTTCATACCTGTTACAAAGCCATTTTTGGGGTCTTTTTTATCATTAGGATTATTATACCCTAATATTTCTACAGGATTGTTCAAAAGCAAAAATTCTATGCCTTCTTCAATAGCATGTTCAACTTCCTCACGTCTTGCGGGAAGCTCATCCATAGAACGCCTGTAAACAATATATACCTTTTCTGCTCCGAGACGCAATGCTGTTCTTGCGGCATCCATGGCAACATTGCCGCCTCCTACTACCGCAACGCGACCGCCCTTCATTATAGGCGTTATTGGATTTTCAAGATATGCCTTCATCAGATTTGAACGTGTTAAAAATTCGTTGGCTGAATATACACCCTTATATGCTTCTCCCGGAATACCCATAAAGTTTGGTAATCCTGCTCCGGAGCCTATAAATACAGCCTCGTTGCCCATTTCAAAAAGCTCATCTACCGTAAGCGTTTTTCCGATAACTATATTGGTTTCCATATCAACGCCCATAGAGATAAGATTGTCTACTTCTTTTTGAACTATTGCTTTTGGCAGTCTGAATTCGGGAATTCCGTATACGAGAACGCCGCCTGCAGCGTGTAAAGCCTCGTAAACGGTTACTTTATAGCCCTTTTTTGCCAAATCACCTGCGCACGTTAATCCTGAAGGACCGGAGCCGACAACAGCAACCTTATGCCCATTCAACGGCATACATTCCGGGGATTTGTCGGAATGTGCATTATGCCAATCTGCAACAAAGCGCTCCAAGCGTCCGATTCCGACAGGTTCGCCTTTTATTCCTCTGACGCATTTGCTTTCACATTGCGTTTCCTGCGGACAAACTCTTCCGCAAACAGCAGGGAGGCTTGAGGAACGGCTGATTATATTGTATGCCCCTTCAAAATCTCCGTCTTTTATTTTAGCTATAAACTCCGGAATATGAATATTTACCGGACATCCGCTGACACAAGGCATATTTTTGCAATTTAAGCATCTTAATGCCTCATCAACTGCGGTAGCTTCCGAATATCCCATTGCAACCTCATTGAAATTGTGTGCTCTTACGTCAGGGGCTTGAGTAGGCATAGGATTTTTGCTCATGGACATATTAGCCATTCTTATTTTACCTCCTTTGCAAGCAAATTGCAGGTTTCTTCGTATGCGTGTCTTTCAAATTCGCTGTACATCGACGCTCTTGATATTGCTTCGTCAAAATCAATTTCATATCCGTTAAAATCAGGACCGTCCACGCATGCAAACTTTGTAATCTTTTGGCCGTCTCTGTTTAAGGTCAAACGGCAGCCGCCGCACATTCCCGTACCGTCAATCATTATTGGATTCATTGAAACAGTACACGGAATGCCTGTAGGACGTACAGCCGCCACAACAAATTTCATCATTATAAGCGGACCGATTGTTATAACTTCGTCAAATTGCTTGCCCTGCGCGAACAATTCATTCAAGGGGGCGCAAACATTTCCTTGTGTACCGTATGAACCGTCATCCGTCATAATATATAATTCATCAGATGCCGCCCTAAATTCATTTTCTAAAATCAAAAGCTCTTTTGTTCTGAAGCCTATTATCGAGGTGACGTTACAACCGATTTCGTGAAGCTTCTGGGCAATTGGAAGTGCTATTGCACAACCGACGCCTCCTCCGACTATACAAACACTTTTTATACCGTCAAGCTTTGTTGCCATTCCCAGGGGACCTACAAAATCAGATATATACTCACCTTCGCGTTTTGCGTCAAGCTTTTTGGTTGTTGCGCCGACTATTTGAAAAATAATAGTCACACTACCTTTTTTTCTGTCATACCCGGCAACGGTTAATGGGATTCTTTCGCCGTTGTTATCGACTCTCAAAATTATAAACTGTCCCGGCTGTGCTTTTGCGGCAACAAACGGTGCCTCTATTTCCATACGAGTTACTGTTGGATTGAGCGATTCCTTCTTTAGAATCTTATACATAACTGTTACTCCTTATAAAATCAATAGTTAAAATAAATCGGATACACAAGGCGTGTATCCGATTATACTTATGATCAGTTGTTTCCGGTAAGCTTTGCGATTTCCTCGGCAAAATTTTCTTCTCTTTTTTGAATACCTTCGCCTTTTTCAAAACGGTAGAAGCCCGTTACCTTTATATTGCCGCCAAGCTCTTTGGCGGTGTTTTCAACATATTTGCCAACCTTGATTTCGTCGTCCTTAACGTAAGACATATCAAGCAAGCAGTTATTATCGTAAAATTTATTGATTCGTCCAGAAACCATTTTCTCGATAATCTGCGCAGGCTTCTTTGCGTTTGCGGGATCGTTTGCTATCTGTGCCATAAGAATGTTCTTCTCTTCCTCTATTACGGAAGCGGGAACCGATTCTCTGTTAAGATAGGGTGTGGGATATGCGCCAACCTGAAGTGCTATATTCTTTGCGAATGCAGTAAATTCGTCTTTTGCCGCAACGTTATCATCAGCTTCAAAGGATACAATTACACCGATGCTTCCCGTACCGTGAATGTAGGTGCTGGAAAGACCGTCTACTATTACAAAACGGCGAATTGTTATTTTCTCTCCGATAACGAAAATCATTTCCTTGAGCTTTGCGTCAACTGTTACGTCTCCGTCGATATACTTGGAGTTCATAAGCGCGTCAACATCGGCGGGCTTATTGGCGATTATCGTTTTCAGAAGATTCTTTACAAACTCCTGGAAGGAAGCGTTTTTGGCAACAAAGTCGGTTTCGGAGTTTACCTCTATCATTGCGGTAACGTTGCCGTCCTTCATAATATCTACTATACCGTCGGCAGCGATTCTGGAAGCGGTCTTTGCTTCAGCCTTAAGCTCTCCTCTCTTACGGAGAATTTTTATTGCCTCTTCAACGTCTCCGTCTGCTTCTACAAGTGCTTTTTTGCACTCCATCATACCGATACCTGTTTTTGCGCGGAGCGTTGCAACGTCTTTTGCAGTAATATTTGCCATCTTTGTTTTTCCTTTCAAATTAGTTATTACTCTGCGTCTGCTTCAGCATTATCGGCTTCGGCAACTTCTTCGGTGAGCTGCTCGCCCTGCTTGCCTTCGATAACTGCGTCTGCCAAAACAGAAGAAATAAGCTTGATTGCACGGATAGCATCGTCATTACCGGGAATAATGTAATCAGCGTCATCGGGATCGCAGTTTGTATCGACGATTGCAATTACGGGAATACCGAGTTTCTTTGCTTCAAGAACGGCATTTCTTTCCTTCTTGGGGTCAACGATGAAAATAGCGGAAGGAAGAGTTTCCA
>CAYVLG010000137.1:0-3966 GCA_964452345.1 uncultured Lachnospiraceae bacterium | reverse complement strand
GGTCAAAAGCAAGTCTCCGCTCTTTCCTCTCTGTCCGTTCCCGACGTGCGCGGTAAAATATTTTCCTCCGAGCTTTACCGTGTCGATTCCGACGTGAAGCAAAAGCTCCGCACCGCCGTCGGAAAGAATATTGACGGCGTGCTTGGTGTCAAATACGGAGACAACCGTCCCGTCGCAGGGAGCGTACAGCGTGCCGTCCGTCGGCTCTATCGCAAATCCTCGGCCGAGCGCGCCCGACGAAAATGCCTCGTCGTTCACATTTTCAAGCGGTATCGGCTTGCCGTTCATATATGCAAACAGCTCCTCCGTTCCGACTTTCGCTTTTTTTGCGTCGGAGCTTTCGGCACCGTCCGCGGGCGCGCTTGCCAAGCCCTCCATAAAGTCGTCAAGTTCCGATTTTATCACCGAAACCTGCGGACCGTATATTATCTGGATACCGTCTCCCCGCCGTATAATGCCCGAGGCTCCGCTCCGCTTTAAAGTCACGTCGCTGACCGCGTCGGGGTCGCGGACGGTTACGCGAAGCCTCGTCGCACAGCAGTCGATATCCAAGATGTTGTCTTTTCCGCCCAAGCCCTCGAGTATAAGCGCGCTCTTTCCGCCCGAATTTGTTTTTTCCGTGCGCTTGGCGTCAAAGTCCTTTCGCGTGTACAGCTTTGAAGCCTCTCCGTCGGGCTCACGCCCGGGCGTTTTGAAATCGAATTTCTTTATCATAAAATAGAAAATGAAATAGTACAGTACCGCGTATACCGCACCGACGGCAATTATCATAAGCCAATTGGTCTTTGCATTGCCCTGCAGAACGCCGAAAAGCACAAGGTCGATGGCGCCTCCCGAAAATGTCATTCCGACGCCGACTCCGAGCAGGTGCATAAGCATATATGAAAGTCCTGCGAGCACACAGTGTACGGCATACATCGCGGGAGCAACGAACAGGAAGGTAAATTCCAGAGGCTCCGTGATACCCGTTACCATCGAGGTCAGCGCGGCGGATAACAGCAGTCCTCCCACCGCCTTACGTTTTTCGGGCCGTGCCGCACGGTACATAGCCAGAGCGGCGGCAGGCAGGCCGAATATCATAAACGGAAATTTTCCCGACATAAAACGGGTCGCCGAAACTGAAAAACGCTCCGTCGCGTGCGAGGCAAGCTCCGCAAAGAAAATGTTCTGAGCCCCCTGAACCGCAACTCCGTCGACAAGCACCGCGCCGCCAAGCTCCGTTTGCCAGAACGGCATATAAAAAACGTGGTGAAGCCCGAAGGGAATGAGTGCGCGTTCGATAATTCCGTAGAGCCACGTACCCGCATAGCCCGAGGCAAGGACAACCTGACCGAGCCGTGCGATAAGTCCCTGGACGACGGGCCAGACGAAAAACATAAGAATGCCGACCGCAAGATAGACCACACTGCATATTATCGGAACAAATCTTGTTCCGCCGAAGAACGAAAGCACCTGCGGCAGCTTGATTTTATAAAATCTGTTGTGAAGCGCGGCAACGCCGAGACCGACTATAATGCCTCCGAAAACCCCCATTTGAAGGGTAGTAATGCCGAGCGTCGAGGTCGTGGAGCTTGCCGTCATTGCCTCGGCTCCGCCCTTGGCGGTAATCAGCGCGCTTATGGACGTGTTCATTATGAGATAGGATATCGCGCCCGACAGCGCGGCTACCTCCTTTTCCTTTTTAGCCATTCCTATGGCAACGCCCATCGCAAAGAGGAGAGCCAGATTGTCGAATACGACGCTGCCCGTTTTGCTCATAATGTCGAGAACGGTGTAAAGTGTTCCGCCCTTGTATATTATTCCCGTCAGTCCGTAAGCCTCAAGTGTTGTCGGATTTGTGAACGAGCTGCCTATTCCGAGCAAAAGACCCGCGGCGGGGAGCAGGGCAATCGGAAGCATAAACGAGCGGCCGACTCTTTGCAGTACCCCGAAAAACTTGTTTTTCAAAGCTGAAACCTCCGTTTTGTTTTTACTTATTATAGCTTTTCAGATTATTGCCCGAAATATACATAAAAAAGGAACGGTCCCGAAAAAGAACCGTTCCTTAAAAATATTTTTTGAATTTTATTTTTTCTCGCCGTCGGAAAGCTGCTTTTTGTTTTTTGAGCTCTCATCGCGTGCGCTGACGGCACCCTCGGGCTGTATTTCTCCCGCCTTGAGCAGAGAAATTTTCGTCAGCATAGGACCTATAAGCTCATAAATAAGCACCGCAAACAGCGTGATATTCGCAACGATGATACCCTCCGCTCCGAGAGTTTCCGCCTTGATTGCCATACCGAGAGCAACGCCCGCCTGAGGAAGAAGCGTGACGCCGAGGTATTTGACAATCTTCTCGTCGCACTTTACCGCCTTTGCGCTTGCGCGTGCGCCGATGTATTTTCCCGCGGAGCGCGCAATTATGTAGACAATTCCGATAATTACTATCGCGATATCCGTAAATACCGAGAGCTCAAGCTCTGCGCCGCTTATTACAAAGAACAGCACGAACAGCGGAGCCGTCCAGCGGTCGACTCTGTCCATAAGCTCCTCGGAAAAGTCGCATATGTTGCAGAACACCGTTCCGAGCATCATACATACGAGAAGAGAAGAGAATGCAACGTGTATTCCGAATATCTCGAAGTCAATCATAGAAAGCGCAACCGTCAGAAGCACGAAGGTTACGGACATTGCAAGACGCTTTGAGCGCGAATGGAAGAACTTTTCAAAGAAGCTGAAGAGAATACCCATTACCGCGCCGAGGATAAGCGAGAATACTACCTCGATGAGAGGCTCCACTATGATTGAAACAAGACTTGTCTGTCCCGAGGTAAGCGACTTTGCAATACCGAAGGATACCGCGAAGAGCACGAGACCTACCGCGTCGTCAAGCGCGACGATGGGGAGCAGTATGTCTGTCAGCGGACCTTTTGCCTTGTACTGCTTTACAACCATAAGGGTTGCGGCGGGAGCCGTTGCGGAAGCTATGGCACCGAGCGTTATTGCCGCGGGAAGCGAGAGCTTGTCGGGCATAAGCAGGTGAATGACGATGAGAACTGCGTCAACGAGAATCGTTGCGGTGACTGCCTGAACTATTCCTATAACCGTTGCCTGTTTTCCGTTTTTCTTAAGCTGGGAAAGGCGGAATTCGTTTCCTATCGAGAAGGCGATAAAGCCCAGGGCAACGTCGGAAATAATCGAATACGACTTGACGTCCGCCATGCTTGTAAAGCCGAGACCGGAAACGCCGAGCGCACCGAGAAGATAGGGACCGATGAGAATACCCGCAACAAGATACGCCGTTACGGCGGGGAGCTTGGCGAGCTTTGCCAGACGCGAGAGCATAAGTCCCGCAAAAAGAGCTACAGATAAGCTTAATAAAGCTTGCATAATAATGACCTCCATGTATATACTTTTTTACAACTGTAAAATTATAGCACTTTAACGCGAAAAAGTCAAGGACAAGAAGCAACAATTTTTTTGACTTTTTCACGATATTTTTGGATATATTCGTTTATCCGAACGCAAAAATATACCGCGTGTAAAAATTACACGCGGTAATTTTCTTTTTCTGCCGTCAGTTGTTCATATTTTCGGCAAACCACGCCTCTGCCTTGTCCTTTGACATACGCTTGATATCCTCCTTGACGTAGGGGGATTCCGCACCGCCGTTGGTGTAAAGGAAGTACTTTCCGTCGGGCGTTACGTAAAGGCTTTCCTCGTAGCCGTCGGGATCTCCGAAATTGCCGACGGTATTCTTTGCAACAAGCTCCGAAACCGAGGTATCGTATTCGACCTTGCAGATTATCTTTTTCATTTGAGTATTCGTCCTTTCGTTGGATTATTTACAATGTAATTATACCACATTCGAAAGCGTTTTGCAATAGCAAAACGAAAACTGCCAAAAAAAGTTAACGGTAAAGATAAATTTAAGATGAAATTAAGATGAAATAGTCAGCCTGTTCCAAAGCTCGTTCAGATAGCTTTTTG
>CAYVLG010000136.1:1110-3988 GCA_964452345.1 uncultured Lachnospiraceae bacterium | reverse complement strand
TCTTCGTTTAAAATTGCGTCGTCCCGTATCGGAACGCTCCTTTCCGAACGGCAAAAGCGGTCAACGAAAATATGGTACATCGTTCTTCCCTTAAACCATTCGGGAGTGGAGTAATCCGCGGAATGTACGAGTAATATAAACCGTCCGCCGGAGTATTTCTCAAGCGTAAAATCAACAAAATTGTACGTATCGGTAAACAGAGTATCCATACCGCGCAGAAAAAGAAATTCGTAATAAAAAAGTCCGTTATCCTCATTTCCGCAGAGCCCCGCGGTATCAAGCACGGTTTTATAAACATCGGTTCCGCCGCTCGTATCGGTATATGACAGCGGGATGTCGCTGTATGCCTCTCCGTCCCTTGCTATACGCAGAACGACCGCCGAAGCCCCCAAAGCTCTGGGGGTTCCGACGGTAAACTCTATTATAGCTCCGTACGGAAACGCGCCTCTTGAAGAGACGTCGTTTCCGTTATACGTTTTTTTGATTGTCGGCATATTCTCCGCCGACGGTGTAAGCTTTGTCAACATTTAATTTTTCCTTTATCGGTATTGCAGGTGCGTTAAAATATATTAAAAAAATATAATTTTAATCCGTCAGCCTTTTTATACCCCAAATATTTTCCGCGTACTCGTTTATGGAGCGGTCGGCGGCAAAATAGCCCGACGCCGCAATATTAAGCAGGGACATTCTGTTCCACTTGTCCTTATCCGCATAATCGCTTATCGCTCTTGCGTGAGCCGTGCGGTAAGACTCAAAATCTGCAAGACACATATACGGGTCCGCAACGCCCTGCCCCGTCATAAGATAGCTTGCTATATCGGCAAACGATTCCCCTGCAAAGCCGACGTTGAGCGCATTCAGTATCCTGCGGAGCTTTTCGTTGTTGGTGTAAAATTCCGCGCAGTTGTAGCCTTTCAGCCACATTTCGTCAACCTCTGTGCTCGTCAGTCCGAATATATACATATTCTCGGCACCGACGCAGTTCAGCATTTCGACGTTTGCACCGTCCAGCGTACCTATGGTCATCGCTCCGTTAATCATAAGCTTCATACAGCCCGTTCCGCTGGCTTCCTTGCCCGCCAATGATATCTGCTCCGAAAGCTCTGCCGCAGGAACAAGTGCCTCCGCCATACTGACGTTGTAATTTTCCAGAAATACGACCGCAAGCTTTTCACGCACGGCGGGGTCATTTTCTATTTCCTTTCCGAGACAGCATATAAGCTTTATTATATTCTTCGCCATATAGTAGCCGCTTGCCGCCTTTGCCGCAAACAGGAAGGTCTGAGGCTGAAAATCTTTATTCGGGTTGTCCTTGATATCGAGATACAGTCCGATTATATTCAGCACGTTGAGCAGCTGCCGCTTGTACTCGTGCAACCTCTTTATATGAACGTCATAAAAGGAGTGCGCGTCGATAAGCCTGCCGGTATGTCTGTATATATGGTTTGAAAAATCTATCTTATTTGCGTGCTTTATCGCTCTTATTTCCGAAAGAATATTTTTGTCGTCGGCATATTTTGCAAAATTCGCCAGCTCCTCGGGATTATGACGGTAGCCCGAGCCTACCGTACCGTCAAGCAAGGCCGCAAGCCTCGGATTGGAATAGCACAGCCAGCGGCGGTGAGCAATACCGTTCGTAACGTTGCGGAATTTCTCGGGATACATCGCATAAAAGTCTTTAAACACAGACTTTGTGAGTATATCGGAATGGAGCTTTGAAACTCCGTTCACCGAATGAGAGCCGACAACGCAGAGATTTGCCATTCTGACCTGTCCGTAGCCGACTATACTCATTTTTGAAATCCTGTCCCAATTTCCGGGGAACCTCTTCCACGCGTCACGGCAAAAACGCTCGTTTATCTCGCGTACTATCATATAAATTCTCGGCAGCTTCAGGCGGAACAAATCCTCGTTCCAAGTTTCGAGTGCCTCGGGCATAACCGTATGATTTGTATAAGAGCATATCTTAACGACCATATCCCAAGCCTTATCCCACGGATAAAAATATTCGTCTATGAGTATTCGCATAAGCTCCGGAATACACAGCGTCGGATGTGTATCATTGATATGAATTGCGACCTTGTCTGCCAAATTGTCAAGTGTTCCGTATACTGCCATATGGTCGCGGATTATGCTTTGGCACGACGCCGATACGAGAAAATACTGCTGCGAAAGTCTCAAAAGCTTTCCCTCGACGTGATTGTCGGACGGGTAAAGCACCTTGGAAATTATTTCGGCATTTGTGCTGTCCTCGACAGCCTTCGTATACTGCCCCTGCGTGAACAGCTTCATATTGAAATTGTGGATATCTCTTGCCTTCCACAGACGGAGACGGCTTACCGCCTTGCTGTCCGCGCCCGATATCATCATATCGTAAGGAACGGCCTCTATCTCCTCGCAGTCCTCATATATAATTTCACAGTGTCCGTCCTTCCAATTTTCCCTTACGCGGCCGCCCATTTTCACCTTGAAAATTCGGTCGGTTCTCGGAACAAGCCAAACCTCTCCTCCGGGAAGCCAAATGTCGGGCAGCTCAACCTGCATACCGTCAACGATCATCTGCTTGAAAAATCCGTACTCATAGCATATCGAAAAGCCCGTCGCGGGGTAGTCAAGCGACGACAGAGAATCCATAAAGCAGGCGGCAAGACGTCCGAGCCCGCCGTTTCCGAGACCTGCATCGGGCTCGCATTCGTAAATATCGTCAAGCGTAAAGCCGTATTCCTTAAGTGCCTCGCCGTATTCATCGGAAAGTCCGAGATTGCAAAGATTTGTTTTCAGCGAGCGTCCGAGCAAAAACTCGATGGACATATAGTATACGCGCTTCGCGCCCTTTTCGTTGACCTCGTGCTTGAAGCTGCCGCGCTTTTCCGTAAGT
>CAYVLG010000136.1:0-1100 GCA_964452345.1 uncultured Lachnospiraceae bacterium | reverse complement strand
GACGGTCATTGCAACCGCCTTATACATTTGGTCGCGGGTCGCCTCGGAGGGTATAACTCCGAAATAGCGCGAAAGCTTTGCCTCGATATTTTCTTTTACCTGTTTGTTTTTATCTGTCGCCATTAATTTTTTCCTTTCAAAATGCTTATCGGCGGTCATACCGCCGTACAGCCAACGGACATCAAATCCGAACGTGCCGATTTTTAAAGCGAATTATACATTTCCAAATATTTTTTTGCCGAATTATTCCACGAGAAATCGGTTCTCATAATTTTTTTGACAAGCTTTTCCCGTTTTTCCTTATTGTTCCAAAGTGCAATTGCCGCCGCGCTTCGCTCTCCGAGCTCCATCGGGCTGTAATTTGCAAAGGTAAAGCCGTTGCCCATAATTTTATCTCCGTCCTCCCAATAGCCCTTTATGGAGTCGTAGAGACCGCCCGTCTCGCGCGTTACGGGAATTACTCCGTAGCGCGAGGCTATCATCTGCGACAGCCCGCACGGCTCGCTCTTCGACGGCATAAGGAATATGTCGGACGCGGCGTAAACTCTCTTTGCAAGTTCCCTGTCATACGTTATGAGGGCGCGGACGCGATCGCCGTAATTATGCTCGAGACGGCTGAAAAATTCCTCGTAGCGCGCCTCTCCCTTGCCGAGAACGACAAGCTGAAAACGGCAGTTTCCGAGAAGAGACGGAAGCATTTCCGATATAATATCGAGACCCTTGTGCGAAGCCAGACGCGAGACTATGGAAATAAGCGGTATGTCATTTGTTTCGGGCAAGCCCGTTTCACGCCGGAGAGCCGCCTTGTTTTCATATTTTCCGTCAAGTGTATCGCACGTAAAATTACTTGCTATCGACGTATCGGTTTCGGGATTATAGTATTCGTAATCTATGCCGTTAAGTATTCCCGTAAGCTTATAGGCATTGTCGCGCAGTATTCCGCCGAGGCCGTGCGAATACTCCGCGCCCTGAATTTCTTCGGCATACCTCGGGCTTACGGTGCTCACCTTATCGGCGCACACGACGGCACCCTTCATAAGATTTATACAGCCGTCGTAATCCACCGTATTGTGCCACCAATCCAGCTCGAAAACACTGCT
>CAYVLG010000135.1:0-3998 GCA_964452345.1 uncultured Lachnospiraceae bacterium | reverse complement strand
ATGGGATATGAGCTTACGCGCGATCTTCCTCTTGAGGATATAGAAATAGAGACGCCTATAAAGAAAATGACGGCTAAAACCGTTTCGGGAAAAAAACTTGCCATCGTGCCGATTTTGCGTGCAGGTCTCGGAATGGTTGACGGGCTTCAGTGCCTTGTTCCCGTTGCGAAGGTCGGACATATCGGACTTTACCGAGATCCCGAGACGCACCGGCCCGTTGAATATTACTGCAAGCTGCCTCTTGATATCGAGGACAGACTTACGATACTTGTAGACCCGATGCTTGCAACGGGCGGCTCCGCGGTTGACGCACTTACAATGCTGAAGGCAAGAGGCTGTAAGCAGATAAGATTTATGTGCCTTGTTGCCGCTCCCGAGGGAGTAAAAAAGGTGCAGGAGGCACATCCCGACGTTGATATATATACGGCGTCGCTTGACGAATGCCTTGACGAGCATGCCTACATCGTACCCGGCTTGGGAGATGCGGGAGACAGAATATTCGGTACTATTTAAGTTTTTATTTGAAGGGAAGGGACTGCACCGTAAAGGACAGTCCCTTAATTTGATATGAGGATAATAAAGATTGGAAAAAACGATGCGGGACAGCGGCTTGACAAATTCCTTTCCAAGGCAGTCAAGGGGCTGCCAAATTCTATGATGTATAAATCCATACGTACCAAAAAAATAAAGGTAAACCGAAAAAGAACGGAGCAAAGCTACGTTTTGGCTGAGGGAGACGAAATACAGCTTTTCATAAGAGATGAATTCTTCGATTCGCCCGAAAAGGACTGCGGAGCAATTGCAAGAATCGTTCCTAAGCTGAATATTCTGTACGAGGATGAAAATATTATGCTGTTAAACAAGCGCCCCGGTGTTCTTGTACACGAGGACGCTGACGGCGGGGAAAATACGCTTATAATGCACATACAGGCATATTTGTACGGCAAGGGGGAATATGACCCCGAGTCCGAGCAGTCATTTGCTCCGTCGCTGTGCAACCGCATAGACAGAAATACGGGCGGAATAGTAATAGCGGCAAAAAACGCGGCGGCGTTGAGAGACATGAACGCGAAAATAAAAGCGGGCGAGATAAGAAAGCATTATTTGTGCCTCGTACACGGGATACCGCCTAAAAAAAGCGATATTATGCACGCGTATTTGAGAAAGGACTCCAAAAGCAATACGGTTGAGGTGCGCGGCAAATATTTTGACGGAGCCAAGGAAATTGTAACGGGCTACACAGTTATAGAAAGACGCGGAGATACGTCGCTGCTTGAAATCGAGCTGTTCACGGGACGGACGCACCAGATAAGAGCTCATATGGCTCATATCGGCTGTCCGCTTGTCGGAGACGGAAAGTACGGCATAAATAAAGAGGACAGGAGCAAGGGCTTCAAATATCAGGCTCTTTACTCATACAAGCTTGTATTTCCCAAAACAAAGGCCGAAAACAGTCTGTCGTATCTTGAAGGCAGGGAGTTTGAGCTTGACAAAAAGGATATTTGGTTCGTATAGTACCGCACTGAAAAATGCGGATAAACAAAATTCCAAGTTCTGAGGGTAAAAACAATGGCTGAAAAAATTACGGATAAGAGATACAAAAGATTTTTACTCCTGTTTATCGGAGCTGTATTCACGGGCTTGACGCTTGTAATTCCGCAGATAGGCTTTATGGAATACTTTACGCTTATTCCGTTCGGTGTCTTTTTGCTGTCGGAAGCGGATAAGAACCGATACAGACTTCGTTCTATGTATGGTTACGGCTTCTTCTTTTTCTTTTGCTTTTATGCCGTAACGTTTCATTGGTTTATCAATATGTATCCGCTTGATTTTGTGGACGGAATGACAAAGCCTGCCGCCGTTGCGGTGGTGCTTGCGGGATGTCTCGGCTTATCGGCGTTTCAGGCGGTCGGCGGAGGGCTTGTTTTTGTATTCGTCAGGATACTTTTCCGTACCCGCATAATGACCGAAAGAAAATTTTTGCGCCCGTTTTCGGCCGCGGCTCTTTGGGCGGTTTACGAATGGACGCAGACGCTTGGCTGGTGGGGAGTACCGTGGGCACGTCTGCCGATAGGTCAGTCCTCTTTTGTAATCGGTCTGCAGACGGCTTCTCTGTTCGGTTCGTATTTCGTAACCTTTGCGATTGTTCTGGTAAACGTATTTATTGCATACGCGGTTTTATATAAGGACAAAATAAGATTTTCGGCGGCCGTGCTGGCGTCGGTGTTCGCTTTTCAATACGGCGTCGGCGCGCTTTTGTATTTTTTGCCGACAGACGGAGAGGAGACCGTTACGGTTGCGGCGATTCAGGGCAATATTTCTTCAAACGAAAAATGGAGCTCTGAAAGCCGTGAGAGAACGTTTTCCGTATATTACGAATATACTTTAAAAGCGGCGGAAGAAGGTGCGGATATCGTTGTGTTTCCCGAAACCGCATTTCCGTATGATGTTTCCGAGGGCAACGATCTCGGCAGATGGTGCTCCGCGCTTGCACGCAAAGCGGGCGTTACCCTGCTTGTCGGGGCTTTTACCGAAAACGAAGACGGCGAACAGCTTAACTCTATTGTATACGTTATGCCCGACGGAAGTTTTCACGACACCGTATATTCAAAAAGGCGTCTCGTGCCTTTCGGTGAATTTGTGCCGATGCGCGGGCTGTTTGAAATATTGGTACCGCCTCTTGCCGAGCTTGTTATGAGCGAAAACGACATTGCCGAAGGAGACGGAGCAAATGTTGCCGACGTCGGCGGAGTGAAGATAGGAAGCCTTATCTGCTTTGATTCCATATACGACACTCTCGCGCGCGACAGCGTCCTTGACGGCGCGGAGCTGATTTGCTTATCGACAAACGATTCTTGGTTTACCGATTCCGCCGCGCTTTATATGCACAATGCTCAAGCTCGGCTTCGCGCCATAGAGACGGGCAGATACGTGGTAAGAGCGGCAAACACCGGAATAACCGCCGTTATAAATTCCAAGGGTGAACAGGAAAAGGCTATCGAGCCTCTTGAGGACGGTATGGTTGTCTCCGAGGTATGCCTGAATTCGCATACCACCCTTTATATGCTTATCGGAAATTCCTTTGTGTTCTTGTGCTCGGTTGCTTTATTAACCGTTACGGTTTGCGATGCTTGCGAAAAGAAAAAGCAAAAAAACCGTAACGCCGAATGAATACATTTTTTGTCAGGTTGTGCAATTTTGAAAAAATGTGACGAAAGGGTATTGACAAAATGTTTGTTATGTGATATTATTATATCGGATTTATGATACATTAAAGGAGGTAAAATCATGAAAAAATCCATCAGAATTCTTGCACTTGCACTTGTTGCCGTAATGCTTTGTCTTGCTCTCACGGCTTGCGGAAAAACGATTTCCGGTACATACGAGCCTGTTGTTGTTAAGGAAGGCGGCATTCTGGACAGCATTGTAGGAGCTATTTCCGACGCAACAGATTCGGATTTGACTTATACCTTCAGCGGAAGCAAGATAACGGTTGAAGTAACTGCGTTCGGTAAGGTAGAGAGCTTTGAAGGCGAGTATTCCATTAAAGACGGCAAGATTACTTTTGAGTTTGAGAGTGAGGATGCCGAGGACTACAACGGAACATTCACGTTTGAAGAGCTTGACGGCGGTAATATCAAGATAGGTACTGTCGAATACAAGCCTGTTGAAAAGTAAAATTTAAATATTCGGACAGCCGTGCTATGCACGGCTGTTGTATTTTTTGTGTATATTTTAAAAATAAAATAAATTTTTTCAAAAAACACTTGCAAAACGGAAGATAATATGATATAATATCCGTGTTTGTTAACCGATGTCAAAGAACATCGCAATAAAAGAAACGAGGTAAAAGAAAAATGAAATCCGGAATTCATCCCAATTATGAAGAATGCGTAATTCGCTGTGCCTGCGGCGAAGCTGTAACAACCAAGTCCACCAAGGGCGGAGAAATCAGAGTTGAAATTTGCTCGAAGTGCCACCCCTTCTTCACCGGCAAG
>CAYVLG010000134.1:0-4044 GCA_964452345.1 uncultured Lachnospiraceae bacterium | reverse complement strand
GAACCCATGTTTCCAGCGTGAGAGGCTAGCGTCTTAGCCGCTTGACCAACGGGCCTTATTACGACAGCTTTAATATTATACCATACTTTTTTGAAAAATGCAATACTTTTTTTGAAAAAAATAAAAAATTTTTTCAAAAAGGCAGGCGGAGGCTGAAGCTCCGCCCGCAAAAGACTCAATAATCTATTTTTTGTATATCCGCGCCGAGTGCGCGAAGCTTATCCACAAGCGACTCGTAGCCCCTGTCGATATATTCGGTGTCCGAAATTACCGTTTCTCCGTGAGCCGCGAGCCCCGCTATCACAAGGCAGGCTCCTGCGCGCAAATCCGTCGCCGCAACTGCCGTACCCTTGAAGCCGTTTACACCGTTTATTATTACCGAGCCGTTGTCTACCGTGATGTCGGCTCCCATTTTTATAAGCTCGTCGACGTAGCGGAAGCGTCCATCCCAGACGCGTTCGGTAATTTTACTTACTCCGCGCGAGAGGCAGAGCATTGCGGTGAATTGAGGATGCATATCCGTGGGAAAACCGGGGTAGGGGTTGGTCTGAATATTCGTTCCGCGGTAGTGTCTGTCGGACTCGACGGTTATATAATCGTCTCCGATATCAAGCTTAAGCCCGATTTCCGTAAGCTTTACCGTAACGGATTCCATATGCTTCGGTATTATGCGTCTTACCGTGACTCCGCCTCCCGCCGCCGCAACAGCCGCCATATAGGTGCCCGCCTCAATCATATCGGGAGCGAGGCTGTATGTACAGCCGTGGAGCGGCTTGCCGCCTCTTATGCGTATCATACTTGTTCCGGCACCCGATATATCCGCTCCGCAGGCGTTCAAAAAGCTTGCGGTGTCGACGATGTGCGGCTCGCGAGCCGCGTTTTCTATAATCGTCGTGCCCTCGGCGAATATTGCGGCAAGCATTACGTTTATTGTCGAGCCGACCGAGGCGATATCAAAGTAAATGAAATTTCCCTTGAGTCCTTTTTCCGCCGTTGCGATTATGTTTCCGTCCGCGCCGTAGGATATTTTTGCGCCGAGCAGCTCGAAGCCGTTTAAATGCTGGTTTATCGGCCGTGTTCCGAAATCACAGCCCCCCGGGTATCCGACCTGCGCTTCTCCGAAGCGGCCGAGCATTGCCCCGAGCAGGTATGTTGAGGCTCTCATTTTGCTGACGAACTCCATAGGCGCGCTTTTGCATTTTATATCGGCGGTGTCTATCATAACGGTAGACGTGTTTAAAAATCTTATTTTTGCGCCGAGGGAGCGAAGAATATCAAGTGCCAACGATATATCGCTTACGTCGGGAATATTTCCGACGGTACATACGTCTCCTGCGGCGATTGTTCCGAAGATAACAGGAAGCGCGGAATTTTTCATTCCGCTTATATAAACATCTCCGTCAAGCGGTCTTCCGCCGCGGATGAGCAGCTTTTCCATAGATCGCGTCCTCCTTTGTTTTTTATCTGCACAATTACAATTATATTCGTGCAAAGGATTAAATTTGACTGATTTTTGTTAATTGTATGCTTTGAAGTATGCCACGGCAAGATCTACAACCATACCGTAGCTCTTGGTACCCTCCGTGCCGTGTATTTTTAAAAAGGTATCGTTGACTGCTCCCGAGACCTCGGAAACGGCGGAGGATTTATATTTTTCGTAAAATGCGGAATATGCGGACAGCTCTCCTCTGACACTGTCGTTTACGCTTGCATAAGCCTTTATATACAAATCTCCGTCAGCCTGATAAAGTGCCGATAAAACATACTCGTACATATTCAGGTACGCGCTGTATCTTATATACGCGTCGTCGGACTCGAGGCATACGAGAAATGCCATAAAGTTTGCTTCGTTTTCACGGGCAATGCCTCTTTGGTGCGATAGCTCGTGAGCGGCGGTAAACGGAACGGTATAGTCGGGAAATGCAACGTTGATATTCGCTTCTCCCGTGAAGAACGTATATACTCCCGTAATATGCGTGTACGACATGGCTTCACTCAGCATAACGGGCTTAAGACGGCTGTTAAGACGCTGTACAAAGCTGTATTTGTCACAGGCAGAGCCGTAAGCCTCGAGAAGCTTTTCGTTCATTTCCGAATAATTGTAAGGCATTACCGAAAAGCCGTTTTCGATAAATGCGACGTTTGCCGCTTCCGTGTTGACGTATTCCGAAAGTATTACGGCGGTTTCGTACAGCTCCGCGGCACTTACGTCGCAGCGCTCAAGTCCGAGCTTTTTGCCAAGCGTTGAGCCTCGGTATGCGGGTGCAAAGCCCAAGGTGAAGCTTGAAAGCACCCCGCCGAGCAGGGAAAGCACGCAAAGCATACCGCTTAAAAGCTCCTTGGTGCTGTTTCCGAAACGTCTCAAAATAAGACGGGTAAGCAGAAATACCCAAATGGGGATAAGAATAATTGCAAATTCCGCGAGCGATATTGGAATCCAGCTTGTAAGGTGCGCGAGCATTGCGCGGAAAAACGAGCTGATATGACGGTTGAAAAAGTCCGAAAAATTTTCACTCAAAAGAAAAGCAATATAAAGCGGAATGCATGCCGCCGCCACGGCGTATATTATTTTTACGGCGAGCGGAAGCCTTATTTTTTCCTTTTGAGCAGACAATCCGCCGACAGCTTCTTTTGGGGTGTGTTTAAGCTTCATTATCGTTTTCCTTTTGTTCGGGAATAATATATTCTGAAATTTCGCCGCCGAGCGAATCAATTTGCCGTCCGAATACCAGACGTGACAAAGACAGCATATCGGAGTGCATGGGAGCCGTTACGGTCAAGTCACCCGTGCCGTCGGGCTTCGGCAGCTTTAGGTAATAGGAATGGAGTGCATGGCGGCCGATAAGCCCGCTCGGCTTGCCGTAAAGGTCGTCGCCCTCAATCGGCGCGCCGAGGCTTGCAAAATGTACGCGCAGCTGATGTGTGCGTCCCGTCAGCGGAACAGCCTCGACCAGTGTATGAGTGCCGCTTTTGCAGATTACTCTGTATTGGGTTATCGCTCGGTCTCCGCCGCCGTTTTCATCGCAAATTTCGCGTACTATAACGCTTTGAGCCGTGCGGCGCATATACGTGTCTATAATTCCGCTGTCGTGCTCCAATACTCCGTTCAGCACGGCAACGTATTTCTTTTGAATTTTTCCTTCCTGCATAGCTCTTGTTAAAAATGCGGCGGAAAGTCTGTTGCGCGCAACTATCAGCAAGCCGCTTGTGTTGCGGTCGAGCCTGTTGACGGGGCGGAAAACGAACGGCAGACCAAGCTCCGAATAGCGGTAGGTCAGGGCGTTTGCAACCGTATCTCCGTAATGTCCGTGCGATTGGTGAGTAGGCATATCGGCAGGCTTGTCGGGTATGACAAGCTCGCCGTCCTCGTATGCAATCTTTAAATTCAGCTTGCAGGGAGTAAGCTTGTCGGGCGTTTTTTCATCCTCGACGGCAAGCGTCAGTGTGCTTCCGACGTTAGCCACTGCCCTGACGGTGACGTGCTTTCCGTTAAGCATTATGCCGTTTTCGATAAATTTCAAATGCTTCAGAGCCGCCCGCGATATACCGAGCGTTCTGCGCATTATTTCAAGCACCGATTTGCCATCGTCCTGCGGTGTTATTTTGTATTCCACTTTAGCCTCCGCTTTGCCTGTACGGTTATTATACCGCGGGTATGCCGATATTACAAGAAAAATATAAGCAATAAAAGCTATTCGTTTTCTTTTGCTTGCTTTTCTTTTCGCAAAAGGATATGAGAAACTGCCGAACAGATTTTTTATTTAGCTGTGCTGTGACGAAAAGATAAGCAATAAAAGCTGTTCGTTTTCTTTTGCTTACTTTTCTTTTCACAAAAGGATATGAGAAACTGCCGAACAGATTTTTTATTCGGCTGTGCTGTGGTGAAAAGATAAGCAATAAAAGCTGTTCGTTTTCTTTTGCTTACTTTTCTTTTCACAAAAGGATATGAGAAACTGCCGAACAGATTTTTTATTCGGCTGTGCTGTGGTGAAAAGATAAGCAATAAAAGCTGTTCGTTTTCTTTTGCTTACTTTTCTTTTCACA
>CAYVLG010000133.1:0-4067 GCA_964452345.1 uncultured Lachnospiraceae bacterium | reverse complement strand
TGCAGGGTCGCCTGAGAACATTTTTGTCTTTTTAAGCATAATGCCCGAGATTACTATTGCGGCAACTCCGATGAAATATGCCGAGGGAGCAACCCACCAAGCACCTCCGAAAAGTGCGGATGCGATGAGAGCGATAATCGGGAGCTTTGCGCCGCAGGGAATAAACGTTGTTGTCATAATTGTCATTTTGCGGTCGCGGTCGTTTTCTATCGTGCGGCTTGCCATAATTCCGGGAACTCCGCAGCCCGTGCCGATAAGCATAGGAATGAAGGATTTTCCGGAGAGACCGAATTTGCGGAATATTCTGTCCATAACGAAGGCGATACGCGCCATATATCCGCAAGCCTCAAGGAATGCGAGGAATATGAAGAGTACAAGCATCTGCGGAACAAATCCGAGAACTGCTCCGACACCGCCGATGATACCGTCGACTATAAGGCTTTGCAGCCAATCGACACAGTTTACGGCGGTTAATCCGTTTTCAACGAGGACGGGAATACCCGGTACCCAAACGCCGTAGTCGGCAGGGTCGGGAAGCTCTTCAAGCGCAGGGTCTACAAGCTCGGAGATATCGTAGCCGTCTTCGGCAAGCTTTTCGCCGTAGCTTCCGTATGCCTCGTCAAACGCATCATAGTCGCCGTCTTCGATGGCACCTGCTATTTCGTCGGCTCCGAGAACCTCGGCGTCGGCAGCGGCATTTACTATTTCTTTAACGTCGTCTGTCCAAACATTTTCCTCGGCGTATTCGACTACCGCGTCGTCATATTTCGATGAGCCTATGCCGAACAGGTGGAATCCGTCGCCGAACAGTCCGTCATTTGTCCAGTCTGTTGCCCAACCTCCGACGGTTGTTATGGATATGTAGTAAACAAGAATCATTACAACTGCAAATATCGGAAGAGCAAGAAAACGGTTTGTTACGACTTTGTCTATCTTATCCGAGGTCGAAAGCTTTGCGCCGCTTTTCTTTTTATAACAGCTTTTAATTATCGTTCCGATATAGACGTATCTTTCGTTGGTGATGATACTTTCGGCGTCGTCGTCAAGCTCCGCCTCGGCGGCCTTGATATCCTCCTCGATATGAGCAAGCACCGTTTCGGACAGACCGAGAGTCTCGATTGCTTTGTCATCACGTTCAAATATCTTTATTGCATAAAATCTTTGCTGCTCTGCGGGAAGACCATGCACTGCCGCTTCCTCTATATGAGCGATGGCGTGTTCAACGGCACCTGAGAACTTGTGCATCGGAACCGTTTTTTCTTCCTTTGCCGCTTTTATCGCCGTTTCAGCCGCCTCGGCAATACCCGTTCCCTTGAGAGCGGATATCTCAACGACCTTGCAGCCAAGCTCCTTTGACAGCTGAACGGTGTCTATCTTGTCGCCGTTCTTACGTACAACGTCCATCATATTGACTGCGACGACGACGGGAATACCAAGCTCTGTCAGCTGTGTTGTAAGATAAAGGTTTCTTTCAAGGTTGGTTCCGTCAACTATGTTGAGTATGGCGTCAGGTCTTTCGCCTATAAGATAATTTCTTGCCACAACCTCCTCGAGAGTATAGGGGGAGAGGGAATAGATTCCCGGAAGGTCGGTTATTGTAACACCTTCGTGCTTTTTGAGTTTGCCTTCCTTTTTCTCGACGGTAACGCCGGGCCAGTTGCCGACGAACTGATTTGAACCCGTAAGCGCGTTGAACAAAGTTGTTTTTCCGCAGTTGGGGTTACCCGCAAGGGCGATTCTGATAGCTTTTGAATCCATTTGTTTAATTCTGCCTTTCTGATAAATGTTTGGGTTAGTTGTTGCTAACCGCTTGGCGGTACGTATGGGGGTCAGTGCCCCCGCAAAGTTATTCTACTTCGATCATTTCGGCGTCCGCTTTTCTAAGCGAAAGCTCGTAGCCGCGAACGGTAATTTCAATGGGATCACCCAAGGGAGCAACCTTGCGAACCTTGATTTCAACGCCCTTTGTAATTCCCATATCCATTATGCGGCGCTTTACGGCTCCCTCGCCGTGAAGCTTGACAACCTTAACGGTATCGCCGATTTTGGCTTGCTTCAAAGTGTTCATATATATACCTCCTGTTAAAATACAAAATCAAACCATGATTTTCATTGCCATTTCACGGCTTATGGCAATTCTCGTCTCCTTAACGTTGACGATGACGTTGCCGCCTACAGCGGTAATGACGGTTACGGTTCCTCCGGGAACAAAGCCCAAATCCTCAAGGTGTTTTTTTACCTCGGGGCTTCCTCCCGTTTTTTTTATTATATTTTCCTGTCCCGCGTCCGCGAAAACCAATGGCATCATTATGCTGTACCTCTTGTATGCTTTAAAATCGGTTAGCAAATGCTAACGTTTTGACGTATTTTTGGGTTAGCTCTTGCTAACCGAGATATATTATACCGCATAATGCAAATTTTGTCAATAGCTTTTTTAAAAAAATATGAAAAAATTATATTTACGAAAAAACTCTCGGAAAGTACAAGGCTTCCCAAGAGTTTTGAGATATTCAGCATTCAAATATGCCGCCGTATGCCGCCGGCATATTTTCAAAGCCGTAGCGTGCCGAAGAATTGAGAGAGGATTCTATGCGCAAAAGTCGGTTATATTTTGCAACTCGTTCACTGCGGCATGGCGCACCTGTTTTTATAAAGCCGGAGCCGAGAGCGACGGCGATATCCGCAATAGTCGTGTCCTCGGTATCTCCCGAACGGTGAGAAAGAATAAAGCGGTAGCCTGCGGCTTTGGCAGTGTGAACGGTTTCCAGCGTTTCGGTAAGCGTGCCTACCTGATTGGGCTTTACCAAAACGGAATTTGCGATACCTGCTTCTATTCCCGCGCTTAAACGCTTGGCATTGGTTACGAAAAGGTCGTCGCCGACAAGCATTATTTTGCTTCCGAGCTTTTTTGTAAGCGACAGCCAGCCCTCGCTGTCGCGCTGATCGAGCGGATCCTCCAATGACATAATTATGGGATATTTTTCGTAAAGTGACGTCCAATGAGTAACGAGCTCTGCAGATGTCATTCTTTTTCCCGTTTTCGGCATTGAGTAGATATGCTCCGCTTCGTCGTACCATTCGGAGGCGGCAACGTCAAGTGCGATTTTTATTTGTTCCGAGGTATAGCCTGCGCGTTCTATTGCTTCGGTTATAAGCTCTATTGCCGTTTCGTCCCCGTCAAGCACGGGCGCATATCCGCCTTCGTCTCCGACAGAAGTGGACAGCCCTTTTTCTTTGAGAAGGGCGCCCAATGCGTGATAAATCTCGCTTCCCGCACGCAATGCGTCCGAAAATCTTGAAAATCCGACGGGGACAGCCATAAATTCCTGAATTTCAACGTTGTTCGAGGCGTGGGCTCCTCCGTTGAGTATATTCATCATCGGTATGGGAAGCCTGTATGCGTCGAGTCCTCCCAAATAGCGGTAAAGCGGAAGACGGTACCAATTTGCGGCGGCGCGCGCATTGGCAAGAGAGACGGCAAGCATGGCGTTTGCACCCAAAAATGATTTGTCGGGAGTTCCGTCGAGCTGTATTAAAATTCTGTCAAGCTCTGCCTGTTCGGTGGCGTTTATGCCGCTGATTGTCGGCGAAATACGTCGGCAAACGGTGCATACCGCGTCCTCGACTCCTTTTCCGCCGTAGCGCGCGGGATTTTTATCGCGCTTTTCGTGAGCCTCGTATATTCCCGTCGACGCGCCCGACGGAACGCTTGCCATACCGACTGTGCCGTCGGCTAAAAAAACCGACGCCTCGACTGTCGGATTTCCTCTCGAGTCGAGAATCTCCCGTGCGGAGCACCTTGCTATCTGCGGTTTGTTCATATACATTGATTCCTTTCTTTTTTATACAGTTTATTATATGTATATTATTGGCGGGAAATTGCCTGAATATGTATAAAAATAACCGCCTTATCCGTAATGAGGATAAAGCGGAATATTGCCGATGTACGTGGGGGTGTTATTCCCGTTATTTTTCGGCGGTGTTCTCTTTTATTCTTTTGTCTCTGTCGCGTTTGGAATATGCACAGCCGCAGTAATCCTGACGGTAAAGTCCGTATTCTCGGGACA
>CAYVLG010000132.1:0-4081 GCA_964452345.1 uncultured Lachnospiraceae bacterium | reverse complement strand
AAAATCCCCGTCGAAACCTTTACGAGCCCATATTAAAGACTACCTTTGAGAAAATCAATCGTATTTCGACTGTTCTCTTATCCGCCTGTCCATTTCTCGGCTTGCCTCCGCCTTTGCCGCCGTGTCCCGCTTATCGTAAAGCTTTTTGCCTCGGCAAAGCCCAAGTTCAACCTTTACGTTCTTTCCCGAAAAGTAGAGTGACAGCGGTACAAGCGTCAAGCCCTTTTGAGCAACCAAGCCGAACAGCTTGTTAAGCTCGCGCCTGTGCATAAGGAGCTTTCGCTCCCGCAGCGGCTCTCGGTTAAAGATATTGCCCTTTTCATACGGACTTACGTGCATACCGAGAACGTACAGCTCTCCGTTTTTAAACGAGCAGTACGAATCCTTCAGATTTACGGAGCCTGCGCGTATACTCTTAACCTCCGTACCGAAAAGCGCGATACCCGCCTCGTATTTTTCTTCAACAAAATATTCGTGATATGCTTTTTTATTCTGGGCAATGATTTTTACGCCCGTTTTCTTTTCAGCCAAGGTCTCACTTCCTTTCGCGCTCTATTATTGTATCATATTTCCGTTATAAAATCAAGTGTTTTTTGTCGATATCCGCTTTTTTCTTAAAGAGCGCAGACAAGTCTTTCTATCGGCAGGTAGCCTTGAGCCGAGAGCTTGAGCGCAATATCGGCTTCACTGCAAAGTCCGACAGCCTCCTTGAGCTTCTGCATAGATTTGCCTGCCGCGCCCTGAACGTAAAGCCTCGTTTTATATTCGTTCATTTTCAAAAGCGACGATATCTCCGAGGCGGAGCACCCCTCGTCAGCCAACGCTTTTACGCTTACGAGGTCGCAGACAACGCGGGAAACCTCCGACAAAAGAACAATCGGGTCGACACGTCTGAATTTCATAACTGCAAGCGCGTTGACCGCATCCTCGCTCCTGCCGTCGAGAATGGCGTTCGCCAAAGTAAAGGCGTCCGTGGATATCTCGGCAACGGATACGTTTATAACGTCCTGCCTCACAACCTCGGTTCTGCCGTTTTGCAAGACGTAAAAGCTGAGCTTTTCCGTTTCGTTCGCCAAAGTGTACATAGATTTTCCGGCATAGCTTATCAAAAACGAGCATACCTCGGGCGACGCGTCCACTCCGTTATATTTGAAATGCTTTCCCACCCAAGCAACCAGCCTTGACCCCGTTACAGGCTCAAAATTTACAAGCGTAAGATATTCTCCGAGCCTTCTAAGCAGTGCCGAAGGATATTTGGGGAGATTGCCTTCATCTATCATAGCTGCGGGAACAGAAATTATAAGTACGTTGTAATCATATTCTCCAAGCGACGCCAGCACCTCGCAAAGGTCGTCCAGCTCTTTAGGCTTAAGCGCGTTAATATTAAGTCCGTTCACCGTAACAAGCTTTTTATCGCTCATCATCGGCATCGGCATAAGCGCGTCGAGGAGCGCGCCCGCGGAATAATCCATTACTTCTATTCTCATATCGTTGAAAAGACCGAAGGCACCGTCAGAGGCTATCGCCTCCCTTGCCGCCTTCACGGAATGCGACTTCATATAATCCTCGTTGCCGAACAGCAGATATCCGCCCGAAAGTCCCTTTTTTATCTGCTTTCCAAAAGCGTCTCCCTTGATTATCTCCATTACGCCGCCCCCCTGCACAAATTCTTCCGTATTATTATTTATTATATCATACGGCGCGTCTTTTTTCAATATTTTTCGCGAAAATCGAAAAAAATTCAAAAAAGCTCTTGACAAAACGGGCAAAATATGGTTTAATATAGAGTGTCATTGTATAAAGCGTAATTCGGCTGTAAAGCAACACGCTTCCGGATAAATTCCGGATATCTCGTAATCCGGGATTTAAAAACAAAATTAAGGAGGTGCACGAAATGCTTAGAACCTATCAACCTAAAAAGCGTCAGAGAAAAAAGGAGCACGGTTTCAGAAAGAGAATGGCTACTGCCGACGGAAGAAACGTACTCAAGAGAAGACGTGCAAAGGGCAGAAAAAGACTGACCTATTGATTTTTATTTAAAAACCAAGAAAACATAAAACCGCCGATGACTTCGTTACAGAGCATCGGGGTTTTTGGTATACGGATATTTTATGAAAAATCTTGCAATAAAGGAACATCACCTGTACAACAAGGCATTTACGCGAGGAAAGCGCTTTGTCGGAAAATATACGGCAGTTTACGTTTTGCGCGACTACGCCGCGGAACGACTGAAGAAGGAAAATCCGCAAAAGCTTTACGTGAACCGTCTCGGGCTTTCGGTATCGAAAAAACTCGGCGGCGCGGTACGCCGCAATCGCGCAAAAAGAATTTTGAGAGCAGGCTATGACTCCGTTAAGAACGAGCTTAAAACAGGCTATCTGATAGTTATTAGCCCGAGAGTTTCGGCACTGTCCGCAAAGAGTACGGACATCGCCTCGGAGCTTTCGGAAGCGTTTGACGCGCTCGGCTTGAAAAATCGGCGCTCGGCGGAGAATGCAAGATAATGAAGCACGTATGCATTTGGCTGATCCGCTTTTACAGAAAATTTTTGTCTCCCTTAAAACGAAGTCCGTGCTGTCGGTTTTCACCGTCATGCTCAGCCTACGCCCTCGAGGCGTTTACCAAACGCGGCTTTTTTGTGGGATTTGCTCTTACGGTAAAGCGCATTCTGCGCTGTAATCCGTTTTGCGCGGGCGGATATGACCCCGTCCCGGAAAAGCAGCCTAAAAGAATCCCCAAATACAATACGGACAAGGCAAACAAAAACAAACAGTGACGCGTGCCGCAAGGCAAAAAAAGAGAAAGGATTTTCCGACCGTGTTTTACGGTACGGAAGCTAAATTTCAATGAATTCGATTTGGGATATCATTTATAAGCCGTTCGGTTGGCTGTTGAAACTGCTCAATACGGTAGTCGGCAATCATTACGTATTTGCACTGTTGCTGTTTGCCCTTTTGGTCGAGATAGTTCTTCTGCCGTTCGGTATCAAGCAACAGAAAAATTCCATTAAGCAAGCAAAGCTTCGTCCCAAGGAAATGGCAATACGCAAAAAGTACGCGGGACGTGACGATAACCCCACAAAGCAGAAAATGTCTATGGAGATACAGGAGCTGTATCAGAAGGAAGGCTTCAACCCTATGGGCGGCTGTCTGCCTCTGCTTATTCAGTTCCCCATTCTCATAATTCTTTACAACCTTGTAATGAACCCCTTAAAATATATCGTAGGTCTCGAAACCGACGTTATACAGCGTCTAGCCGACGTAGTCGCTTCGGTTACGGGAAAAACCTATGATATCACCCGCAACATTTCTCTTCTCGGAGATATGCAGTCTCTGTCATACGAGCATTTTGCAAATGTTGAAGGCTTTACCGCCGAGATGTACGATAAGCTGCCGAACCTCAAGATGTTCGGAGGAGCCATCGACCTCGGAGCAACGCCGAGTATCTCCGAATTTAATCTGCTTCTTCTCATTCCCGTATTTACATTCCTTGCTTATTTCTTCAGTATGAAGATGACGCGCAAGCTCACGTATCAGCCTATGTCGGATGACAAAGCAATGGGCTGCTCCAATAAGATTATGGACTGGATGATGCCGCTCTTCAGCGTGTACATCGCGTTTATGGTTCCCGCCGCTATCGGCGTTTATTGGATATTCAAGAGTCTCTTGGGCGTCGTAAAGCAATTTGTTTTGAAGAAAGCAATGCCGATTCCCACATTTACCGAGGAGGACTACAAGGCGGCCGAAAAGGAGCTCAACATAAAGCCCGACAAGGCACCGAAAAACAAATCGGGTAAGGTTGTACGTTCTCTTCATCACATCGACGACGAGGACTTTGCCGACACTGCAGAGGCGGGAAAAAAGCGCAGAGAGGCACTTGAAGCGCAGGAGGCACTTAAGAATGCCGAGAAAGCAAACGGAGCCAAAAACAGTGCTGTCGGCGGCGCAGAGCTGAAAGAAGACGACAGAGCCGAAAGAAACAGCGAAAAGAAAGCAAAAAAAGAAGAGATCACTCCCGAGGGAAAGATCGAAACAGACAATAACGATAAAACAGACGGAGAATAAAAGTGAAAAAAGAAGTA
>CAYVLG010000131.1:0-4084 GCA_964452345.1 uncultured Lachnospiraceae bacterium | reverse complement strand
ATTGGGACGCTGAACACTGAACCCGTACCCCGAATAGCGGCATATATTTCCCTCAACGAGAATATTCTTCATCTTGTGAGTGCTTGCCATGTCATCGCTTCCGCCCATCCAAATCTCAAATGCGTTATCGCACATCTCGATAAGGTTATAAGAATACTCAACGTTCTCAACCACTCTGTCGCCGTTATTATGGCTTGTCTGATTGGTTATTGCCGTGTCATAGCACTGGTAAATATAGTTGTTATGAACGTAAAAGTTTTTACAGTCACGGGTGATCTCCACTCCGTTGCCGAGCACGCATACTTTATAGTCGTTAGATACAACTATATACTGTATTCCGCCGCCTATCCAGCCAATCTCGCAGTTGGTAACTCTTATACCGTTGTTGGTTCCTCCGCCTATGCCGTGCATACAGCCGTACTTTATGCAAAGGTTGTCAACGGTGACATTATTGCAATTGCCGGGAAGGAATACTATATGTCCGTAAGTTCCGCTCAGCGATGTTTGAGCATAGGTGCAAAATTCGATAGAATCGAAAACTTCACCCGGGTTGCCCGCGTCGCAGCGCAGATAGACCTTGCCGACGTTATTAAAGTTACCGCTGCCGTGGTCGGGCACGCCGTCAGAGGTCAGCACACTGTCAGCCGCCGAGAAGAATTTGAGATCTTCGTCGAGAACCTCGTCAATTACAAGCTTTTTGCCCTCATAGTAGGTCTGATATTTCCAATTGCCCGACTGATTGGGATTATATCTGAAATATACGCGGTATGCCCAGCTTTCACCGTCATTGAACACTATCTCGCCGACGTCGTTCATATCCTTGTAATATACCCAAATATTATCCGTTCCCTCTTTCAGCGTCCACTTTTCCGCACCCGTTCCGTTTTCGGGCGAACCGTAAATACAAGGCTTTTCACCCGTTCCGTAAGAGGAATACGTCACTCCGCTCTGCGCTTTCAGTGCGCCTCTCCAAATACCGCCGCGTTCAAAGAGCACTGCCGAGCCCGAGCCGAGAGAAGCTTTGTTTACTTTTTCCAGCGTTGCCCACGCCTTATCGGGACTTTTTCCGTCGTTACTGTCATTTCCGTTATTGGAAACATAGTAAACCGTACCGCCGAAAGTCGCGGGATCTACAGTATTCTCACTGTCAAGCACGCTTGACAGCATTGCATCGGCTTTTGCGTCGATACCCGCCAAATATTCCGCGTCGGCATTTATAAGCCCGCCTAATTTATCGTCCATAATTTCTCCTTTTTGGTTTAACGCGGAAAGTGCCAAAGTGTCGCTCTCTCCGACATAGTCCTGTTTGTCGGTATCGTAGCTCATAAGCTCGCGGAGCAGTACAGATACCGCATATTCACTGTCATAGGCAAGTCCGTTTGAACCGACTATCATATCGCCGTTATCACAGCTTGCCACGAGATATTCGTCAAAGTCCAGCTCTGCAAGAATTTCTCTTGCCTCCGCCGTGACGCTGCCGATAATAATATTCTTCTCTTCGGTGCTTACTTCCGTTTCCACAGAAAGCAGTACTCCGCACATATTTCCTATTGCGTGAGCCAAACTGTATGCTATGAGGCTGTCCGCGCTCGAAGCAACTATCCGATAGCCGCTTATCGGGCTGCCGTTCAGTGTAAAAGTTTTAACGGCATAATCAAAGCTGTTCTTATAATTAAGATTTTTCGGCAGTGACAGCGTTCTGTTCTCGGCATTGAGATAATTCTGCTTAAAATAATCTATTGCCTCAGATAGACTTGTCACGTTCCGTGCAAATATAGCAACGCGCGTTGTCTCATAGGTTATCGCCCAATCCTTATAGGGCAATGACGAGAGTGCCTGTGATTCGTCACGGTTTGTAACGCCGAGCAAAATTTCATAATCTCCGCGTACAAATTCCGTTCCCGCTCTTTCAAAGTCGGTATTGACGGGTATTGCGTAACCGGTTGCTTCGCGTATGCTTGACGCAAGAGCGGACGCCAATGCGTTTTCTTCATCGGCAGCACTGTCGCTGACAACAATCGCATAAGAGTTTTCGCTCTTTCCGTCGCTTATCAGCGTGTCAAGCGCAAGCTCTTCGGTATCATCACCGTTCTTATCCCGCGAACACGCCGCCAGCCCCGCAACGGTACACAGCACAAGCATTAAAGCAACAATTTTTCTGAAAATTTTAATCATAGCTTTCATTATTCAAAATTCAAACCGTTTATGGTATCGAGATCGTCCTGAAGTTCTCCGCTCCAACGTGCAACATAGTAAGGCAGCTGCATATTGTACTGTATCATATTACGCGGTATTTCAAATGCCGTGCAGGAGAATATAACGCCTATATCACTCATTCTTGCGTTATAAATAATGTCGATAAGTTCAGCGTCCTCGGGATCGTCGATGTATCTTACCTTAAGCACCGTTTCATAGTAATAAGGAACAACCTGCTGTTTTCCCGTGCTTGCCATAGCTTCGAGCGCCGCACTTGTCTGCGCCGTCTTTGTGCAGTCCTTGGGAATTGCGTAAAGCGTAACTATGTTATGAATAATAGAATAGTAGTTCTCCTGATCCGTGTTGTACTTGGGGAAAGGCAAAATGCCGAAATCGTCGGTCATATCCGTAAGATTTCTTGCCGTGTAAAGGAAGCCCGTGCAGAACAGCGTCTGACCGAGAGAAAATTTCTTAACCACGGGCTGCGTCAGCGTAGCTCCGTCTATACGAACGTTGCCCGCATAGTGACCGTAATCGTCGGGGGTGTCGGAGCGTGCCACCTTCATAAGGCGGTCAAGTATCTCCAGGTTGCGTTCGCTTCCGATTGTCGTTACGGCATTGCCGTTGTTGTCTCTCTCAATCGACGTTCCGCCCATTCCGAAGAAGAAGCCGTCAACGTTGTTTGAAGAGTTGAAAAGAAATCCGAATTGGTCTTCCAAGTCAACGGTGTTGTTATTGTTCAGGTCAAAGTACATTCCCTTTGAAAGTGTAACCATATCCTCAATGGTCCACTCGCCGTTACCCTTGAGAACCTTTGCTCTCAACTCGTTATAAGCGTCTTTTCCGTATGTATTGTTAAGAAGAGTTTTATTGACAAATACCGACGCCGCACAGCTTACCATATCGATATTTACGTCGCCCGCCATAATATAGTTATGACCGTTTATTTTAGCGGCGTCCATAAAGTCCTGGGACCACCACTCGGCTTCAAAATCAAAGTATTCAAGCTCATCGAGATTTCTGAACCAGCCCTCTTTGACAAGCTCGATACCGTTCCACTGAATAAGCGAGTATGCGTCAAACTCTGCTGTTCCCGCCTGAAGGTATACACGGCAGTCGGTTGCGGCATTGGTCGTGTATGAGCCTGTATCAACGAATTTGATATCAAGGTTGAGATATTCCATAACCGCATTGTTGCGCTCGTATATTTTCTTCGAAACAAGGTCGACCGAAGAAATGTCGCCGTTCATATCATAAAAATATTCGGCAGCATTGGAGGCATTTGTCACCTGCCAGATATTCACCTCTTCGCCGTTAAAGCTTACATCCTTCAGCTTGTCGCTTATAAGCAGACTGCTTTCGCCGTCGGATTTTGTGCCGGTTGTTCCTTCTTCGCCTTCTTCATCTTTGGAGCATGACGCTGCAAAAGGCAAAGCCATAAGAAGTACCAACAAAAATGCTATAATTCTTTTAATCATCGTCCGTTTCTCTCCTTTTAATAAATTATTTTTTTGTCCAATTCCGTATATCCGCAGCGTATAGCGGTATTCAGAAATGCCGCAGTCGTCCACAGCTGCGCCCATGAGCCGACCGAAACGTTCGTTCGTGCGTCTCTCAATTCCATAAAATGACCGTTTCGGAATGAATTGAGCAATATCTGAAGATTAAGCTCCGCGCAGTCCTTTTCGAATGCCTTTTCATATGCCAGCATGAAAAACGTATCGGCAAACGGCCACATACTGTTATTGTGATAATAGTCGCCGCGTTCGTAATACGGATATATCAAAGGTGTACCGTACTGTGTTATGGGATAATTCTCAAGTGCTTTTTGTACCTCCTTTCCCGTAACTACCCCGCATAGCACGGGGAACGCCGAACCGAGAGTATC
>CAYVLG010000130.1:0-4131 GCA_964452345.1 uncultured Lachnospiraceae bacterium | reverse complement strand
TGACAGCCTTGGAGGGAGCAACGATAACACCGTTTGCCTTGAGATATGCGACAGCCTCGTTAGTTGTAGGCATATTGGAAACCTCAACGTAGTACTTAATGCCGTTGGCAACAATCATTTCGGCTTCCTTCATATCAACCTCGTTTTGAGTAGCGCAAGGCATTATAATGTCTGCCTTTACGCCCCAAGGCTTCTGACCCGGGAAGAATTCAACGCCGAACTTGTCTGCGTAGTCCTGTACTCTGTTACGGCAGGAAGCGCGCATTTCAAGCATATAGTTTACCTTTTCCTCGGTGCTTATACCGTCGGGATCGTAAATATAGCCGTCGGGACCGGAAATCGTAACTACCTTACTGCCAAGCTCGTTTACCTTTCTTACGGTACCCCAAGCAACGTTGCCGAATCCGGATATTGCAAACGTCTTGCCCTTGATGTCATCGCCGAAGTGCTTGAGCATTTCAACTGTATAATATACGGCACCGAAGCCTGTTGCCTCGGGACGAATGAGAGAACCGCCGTAAGGAATTCCCTTACCCGTAAGCACTCCCGTAAATTCGTTGCGAAGTCTCTTATACTGACCGTAGAGATATCCGATCTCTCTTGCGCCTACACCGATATCGCCCGCGGGAACGTCGGTATCAGCCCCGATATGTCTTTCAAGCTCGGTCATAAAGCTCTGGCAGAAGCGCATAACCTCTGCGTCCGACTTACCCTGAGGATCGAAATCGGATCCTCCCTTGCCGCCGCCCATAGGAAGTGACGTAAGAGAGTTTTTGAATGTCTGCTCAAATCCGAGAAACTTAATAATGCTCTCGTTAACCGAAGGATGGAAGCGAAGTCCTCCCTTATACGGACCTATTGCGCTGTTAAACTGAATTCTGAATCCGCGGTTAACCTGAACGTTACCGTTATCGTCTACCCACGGAACGCGGAACTTGATAATTCTTTCCGGCTCAACCATTCTTTCGAGAACACCAAGCTTGATGTACTCGGGATGTGCCTCGATAACAGGCTCGATCGACTCGAGAACTTCCTTTACCGTCTGATGAAATTCGGGTTCGTTGGGGTTTCTCTTTACAACTCTGTCCATGAGTTCGTTAAGATACTGATTTTTGAAGCTCATTTTTGCTACCTTCCCTTTTATAAAACTTTTTCGCGGTATACTTACCTTTGAATTTACTAATATTATAGCACACAGATAAACCTGTGTCAATAAAAAATGATATTTTTTTATTGAAAAATTGCGATTTTTTTAAATCATACAAAAAAACAAAAATTTGCGTAAATATATTTTATGAAAAAAATATTCTTACATTTTCCCCCGAATTATTGCATTTTTATAAAATCCTTAAGTATCAATCGGCAATTATCCAATACGCAAAGTTTTTTCAAAATGCAAGTTTTATTTCAAGAACTTTCAATTGCAAAGAAAATTTATCTTTATATCCGAATGTCAATGTCGGCATAAAATTTATTTATGTGCAAGCTTCACATATATCGAAACAATATAATGTGCAAAAAAGAGAATTATAAAAAATCGCATTAACACAATTGACAATCACGTGACCGTATGATATAATAAAAACGAAAAGAAGATGTGAGGTGAAGCAATATGTCGTTAACCTTTCCGGGAACGACCATTGAAGCAACCGCTCTAGAAAAAGGAAGCTCGAAAATGCTTTTTGACGGTATTTTCGCCACGGGAGGAATAACTCTTTCGCAGGTTTCCGTAATGACGGGACTTGAGCCATATGTCGTGCAAAATTGGGTCAAGCGAGGGTTCCTCTCCGCCCCCGTCGGCAGAGTTTATTCAAGAGAGCAGTTTGCAAGAATAGTAATTATTAATATGCTCCGCGAGGCTTTGCAAATTGAAAAAATATGCAATTTGCTTCATATTATAAGCGGTGCTCCGAACAGCAAAAACGGCGATCTTATCAGTGATGACGAGCTTTATCACCGTTACACCGATATGCTGGCGGAAATCCCATTTCCGTCTGTCGACGAAAAAGCCGTTATAATCAAAGCAGAGCAAGCTGCAGCCGATTTTGAGGAACGTACTCCGGGAGCAAAGAAACAACTGTCAAATATTTTACAAGCTATGTTTTATGCTCACGCCGCCTCTAAAATGAGGAGCAAAGCAAACGAGATGCTTGCAATATTTGAATAAATAACAATATTATTTCAGAAAGGATTTGATATTCAATGATTGAATGGTGGAATTCGATGAATACGGCATCGCAAATATTCGCTTGCATTGCGATACCCGCAACGCTTGTACTGCTGATACAAACAATTATGATGTTTTTAGGCATAGGCGACGATTCCGACGGTATCGGTGACGGAGGCATAGACGGCATATCGGACACTGCGGATATCGGCACAGCGGACGGAATTTTCGGTGAGGAGCTGCCGCACGAGGCACCCGACATATCGGGCTTTGACGGCTTGAGAATATTTACAATACGCGGAATAGTGGCTTTTTTCGTCGTTTTCGGTTGGGTCGGCGTCGTTATGGACTCGGCAGAAGCTCCTATTTGGGCAACCGTTCCCGTTTCGGTGCTTTCGGGATTTGCCATAATGCTTTTGCTTGCCGTATTATTTAAAGCAATATTAAGACTGCGCAACGACGGAAACACAGACAACAAAAATGCTATCGGAACCGCAGGCAAAGTACAGCTTACAATTCCTCCCTCTCGCACCGGAGAAGGTAAGGTACACTTGATACTTCAAGGCTCATACGTTGAAAGGAACGCTGTAACCGACGAAGAAACGTCAATTCCCACAGGTTCTGAAGTTATCGTGATCGGAATAAGCGGTCAAACAAATCTTATTGTAAAAAGAAAATAATTAATTTTAAGGAGGATTGCTATGCAACCGCAAATCATCATTCTCATCTGCGCCATTGTTCTTGTCGTAATATCGTTTATTGCCTGGATTTGCTCGAGATACAAAAAATGTCCCTCGGACAAAATCATGGTAATTTACGGTTCTATCGGTAAAAACAAGGACGGAACAAACCGCAGCGCAAAATGTATTCACGGCGGAGCCGAATTTGTTATTCCCGTATTTCAGTCCTATTCATACCTCGATCTGACGCCTATATCCATTCAGGTAGACTTGAAGAATGCGCTGTCAAGACAAAATATTCGTGTTGATGTTCCCTCCCGCTTTACCGTAGGTATATCCACAGAGCCCGGTGTTATGCAGAACGCAGCAGAACGTCTTCTCGGTTTACAGCTTTCGGAGATTCAGGAGCTTTCAAAGGATATTATATTCGGTCAGCTCAGACTTATAATCGCGACTATGGACATTGAGGAGCTGAATACCGACCGTGATAAATTTTTGGCGGCAGTCAGCACCAACGTTGAAACAGAGCTTAAAAAAATCGGTCTGCGCCTTATAAACGTTAATATGACGGATATCAGCGATGAATCCGGATACATAGTGGCACTAGGTAAGGAAGCTGCAGCAAAGGCAATCAACGACGCTAAAAAGAGTGTTGCCGAACAGGACAGAGACGGTTCAATAGGTGAAGCAAATGCAAAAATGGAACAGCGTATAAAGGTTGCCGACGCCGACTCCATAGCCATTCAGGGTGAAAATGAAGCAAAAATGAAAATCGCTATGTCGGAGGCGGCCCTTAAGGAAAAGGAAGCCGAGGCTTTGAAAATAGCGACCACCGCCGAGAAAATCCAAGCCGCAAAAGCTCTCGAGGAGTCCTATGCGGCTGAACAAGCGGCTGAACATGCAAGACGCGCCAAGGAGCAGGCAACACTCGAGGCAGACATAATCGTTCGTGCCGAAGCGAAAAAAAAGGAAATGGAGCTTGAAGCGGAGGCACAGGCTGAACAAATGCGCAGAAAGGCACAGGGCGAAGCAGACGCCATATATGCAAAAATGGAGGCGCAGGCGCGGGGCGTTGAGGAAATACTCAAAAAGCAAGCTGCTGGCTTTGCCGAAATAGTCAGATCCGCAGGCGGAGACGCAGACGCGGCGCTGAAGCTTCTTATTGCCGATAAGCTGGAAGAGCTTATGAAGGTACAGGTCGAAGCGGTAAAGAACATAAAGATAGAAAAGGTAGCAGTTTGGGACGGAGGAAAAAACGCAGGCGGAAAAACATCAACGGCAAAT
>CAYVLG010000129.1:0-4132 GCA_964452345.1 uncultured Lachnospiraceae bacterium | reverse complement strand
CGTTCAGAGAAGAAACCGAAACCGACCTTTTCGGAGAGCAGGCTGTTCTTTGCGGCGGCGTTACAGAACTTATGAAGGCAGGATTCGATACGCTTGTTGAGGCAGGCTATGAGCCTGAGATGGCATATTTTGAGTGCATTCACGAGATGAAGCTTATCGTTGACCTTATCAACAGCGGCGGATTTGCAAAGATGAGATATTCTATTTCCAATACTGCCGAATATGGAGATTACAGAACGGGTAAGAGACTTATAACCGAAGAAACACGTAAGGAAATGAAAAAGGTTCTTTCCGAGATACAGGACGGTACATTTGCTTCTGAATTTATGCAGGAATTTTCTGCCGGAAGAAAAGCAAAATTCCTTGCTACAAGACGTAAGGAAAGCGAGCATCAGCTTGAAAAGACGGGAGCAGAGCTTCGTCAGATGATGAGCTGGCTCAAGAAATAATAAATAACTTATTTCGGGAAGCTCACGTCAGACATGACGTGGGCTTCCCAAAAAAGAAAGTTGGTGTCTTTTATGATATTGGCTATAGACATAGACAATGCACGTATAAATATCGGAATATTTGAAAATGAAATTGTTGCAACGCGTTTCGGTGTTGCTACAGATACAAAAAAGACATCAGACGAATATGCCGTCACCTTCGACGGTATTCTTAATTATTACAGAGTCGAAAAAAAGAGAATTGAAGGAGTAATTATGTGCTCCGTTGTTCCGCAAATAACGGATATTATCGTCGAAGCAATAAAAAAGCTTATTTGCAATATTGATGTTATTATAGTCGGAAACGGAACAAAAACGGGATTTCCAATAAAAATAGATAATCCCACGGAAATGGGAACGGATCTTGTCGCCAATGCGGCTGCAGTGCTTGAGATAACAGAAAAAGAAGGAAAAAGAGGAAGTCCTTGTATCATAATAGATATGGGAACGGCAACGACAATATTTGCTTTGAATTGCCATCATGAGTATATAGGCGGATGTATAATTCCGGGGATTGGAATGTCTTTTGACGTGCTTCACGGAAAAACCGCACTTATACCTAATGTAAATCCTGCGCCGCCTGTAAGAGCGATAGGCAAAAACTCTCAAGAATCGGTGCGTTCCGGTGTTATACTCGGCAACGCGCTTATGATAGACGGATTTATAAGGAAATTTTCGGATGAAATTAAATGCACTGACAATACAGAGACATTTATAACCGGAGAATATGCACATTGCGTAATTTCATCTTGCAAGCAGAATATGCGGTATATCCCCGAGCTGACGTTAAATGGGCTTTACCGTATATATAAAAATAGTATTAAAAGCAGATAATAACGGCTGTGCCGATATTATATAAATTTTATTGCACCGTACCTTTTCAGGACGGTAGCCATGGGTGAAAGTCCCGAGAAAGGAACGTTAATATGTTCAAATTAAAAACTACCTTTATTCAGACGGTACATATGACCGTACTTGCAAGCAAGGAGGCAGCGATATGAGAAAAACGTTAAATCAAAAAATAATGTTTATGACTGAGCTGGCGATGCTTTTGGCACTCGTGATAGTGTTGCAAATTTTCGGAGGCTTAATTAAATTCGGTCCGTTTTCACTTTCGCTTGTGCTTATACCCGTTGTAATCGGTTCCGTTGTTCTCGGTCCTGCGGGCGGAGCGGTGCTTGGTTTTGCCTTTGGATTGGTTGTAGTTATACAGTGTGCAATGGGAATTGATGCGGGAGGCTTTATACTTTGGGGTATAAATCCGTTTTTTACTGCATTGATATGTCTTGTAAAGGGAACTGTCGCAGGACTTGTTCCGGGAGTTATTTATAAGGTGATAAATCCAAATTCCGAGCTTAATCAAAAGCATGCTATCGGAGCGGTAATTGCCGCGATGTCGGCACCCGTCGTAAATACAGGTGTATTTTTGATAGGTCTTTCGGTTTTCTTTAACAGCACCTTGATGGAATGGGCAGGCGGTATGAATATATTGCTTTATATCGTTACGGGCTTGGTCGGAATTAACTTTATTATAGAATTGGGTATCAATATCATTGTTTCACCGGCAATTGCTACGGTAATCAAGGCTGTAAGCAAAAATGTAAAATAATATTAGAATTTTAGAGAGGATAAAATTATGTCACTTCGTTCCGATAATGTTACAAAAGGTGCAGAAAGAGCACCTAACAGAAGTTTGTTTTATGCAATGGGATATACAAAAGAGGAGCTTGAGCGTCCGTTAATCGGTGTTGTAAGTGCTCACAGTGAAATAGTCCCCGGACATTTTCATCTTGATAAAATAGCCGATGCGGTAAAGGCAGGAGTTAGAATGGCAGGAGGTACTCCGATACTTATTCCGTCGATCGGAGTCTGCGACGGTATTGCTATGGGACATATCGGAATGAAATATTCGTTGGCAAGCCGAGAGCTGATATGTGACAGCGTCGAAACTATGACAATGGCTCATCAGCTTGACGGTCTTGTACTTATACCGAATTGTGACAAAATAGTTCCGGGCATGGTAATGGCGGCTGTAAGAATGAACGTTCCTGCCGTAGTTTGCAGCGGCGGTCCGATGCTTGCGGGACGTTACGACGGAGAAGATGTAAGCCTTTCAAAAATGTTTGAGGCTGTCGGAGCTTACAAGGCAGGTATGATAGATGCCGATAAGCTTAATGAATGTGAAACGGGAGCATGTCCCGGCTGCGGAAGCTGTGCGGGTATGTATACTGCAAACAGTATGAACTGTTTGTGCGAAGCTATAGGTATCGCTTTGCCCGGCAATGGAACGATACCTGCCGTAAGTAACAAGCGTACAATTCTTGCAAAGCATGCAGGAATGGCTATTATGGAGCTTGTAAAAAAGAATATTTGCGCAAGAGATATAATAAACGAGAAATCAATTACAAACGCCTTGGCGTGCGATATGGCTCTCGGCTGCAGCTCTAACAGCGTGCTTCATTTGCTTGCGATTGCAAACGAAGCAGGAGTTAATCTTGATCTTGAGCTGTTTAATAAAATGAGTGCCAAAGTTCCCAACCTTTGCCATTTGGCACCTGCGGGTTCTACTCATATGCAGGATCTCGATGCCGCGGGAGGTATTCCTGCCGTACAGGCAGAGCTTGCCAAGAAAGGTTTGATAGATACTTCTGCAATAACGGTAACCGGAAAAACGGTTGAAGAAAATATTGCAGGTGCGTATATCAAGAATGAGGCAGCTATACGTCCGATAAATAATCCTTACAGTCCCACAGGAGGTATTCAGATACTTTGGGGTAATATTGCTCAAAACGGCTGTGTGGTAAAGAGAAGTGCGGTGGCTCCCGAAATGCTCAAGCACAGCGGTAAAGCACGTGTATTCAATTCCGAAGAAGAAGCAATAGCTGCAATTTATTCCGGTAAAATAGTAAGCGGCGACGTTGTTGTTATAAGATACGAGGGACCTAAAGGCGGTCCCGGAATGAGAGAAATGTTAAATCCTACAAGCGCATTGGCAGGTATGAAGCTTGATAAAACCGTTGCGCTTATTACAGACGGAAGATTTTCGGGCGCAAGCCGAGGCGCTTCCATCGGACACGTTTCTCCCGAAGCTGCCGATGGCGGTAATATTGCGCTTATCGAGGAAGGGGATATTATAGATATAGATATTCCTATGGCTTCTATAAATGTTCGCGTCAGTGATAGTGTACTTGCACAAAGAAGAAAAAGTTATGTTGCTCCCGAGCCGAATATAAAGACGGGTTGGCTTGCAAGATATGCAAAGCTTGTCAGTGGTTCCGATAAAGGCGCAATAATGAAGCAGTAAAAAAGAAAGGGATAATTTGATTAAAATGAACAATTTCGCAAAATATACAAGACAGTATTTTTCAGCTCCGGATTCAAAAATGAAATGGGCGACGCAAAATTACATTTCAAAGCCTCCTATATGGTGCTCGGTAGACCTCAGAGACGGTAATCAAGCGCTGATTATTCCGATGGGTCTTGAGGAGAAGCTTGAATTTTTTAAGCTTTTGGTAAAAATAGGATTTAAAGAAATCGAGGTTGGTTTTCCTGCGGCTTCGGAGACCGAATACAAATTTTTGCGAACTCTGATTGAAGAAAATCTTATTCCTGACGACGTTACAGTTCAGGTTCTTACTCAATCG
>CAYVLG010000128.1:0-4206 GCA_964452345.1 uncultured Lachnospiraceae bacterium | reverse complement strand
GTTGCTCATACGGTAGTTATAGCCTACCTCCTCATGCTGATACCACGGAGCATTTTCCCTAGCCTGTGTCGACCACTTACGTGCCTTGTTTGCAACTTCGATATCGTTTGTCAGCAGACATCCGCCCGACGACCCTGTAATTATCTTGTTTCCGTTATAGCTGACGGCGGAATAGTCGCCGAACGAACCGCACTGCCTGCCGTTCAACGTCGCCCCCATAGCCTCCGCGGCATCCTCGATTAAGAGCGCACCATGTTTTTCACATATTTTTTTAACCAAATCGATGCGTCCCGGAAATCCGTAAAGTTCGGCATAAACGACAAGCTTTACGTCGGGATAAAGCTCAAACGCTTTTTCGAGTGCAGCGGGGTCCATATTCCAGCTTTCGGCCTCCGTATCGATAAAAACGGGGATTCCACCCTCGTACACTACGGGATTAAGCGTTGCGTCAAATGTCATATCGGAACAGAAAACTCTTCTTCCTTCAAGTGCCCCGTGACTTACTGCAGGTCTGCCGTAAAGCCTTTCCCCTGCCGATTTAACGCACAAATGCAATGCGGCGGTACAGGATGAAAGGGCGACTGCATATTTCATCTCGGATTTTTCGGCCGCGATTTTTTCAACCTCGTTTATATTTTCTCCGACGGTGGACATCCAATTTGTCTCATAAGCCTTTTGAATATACTCAAGCTCTTTTCCGTGCATTGTCGGAGACGACAGCCATATTTTTTTGCCAAACGGACTCAACTGCATAATATATCCCTTTCATATTAATAATAACTCATTTTATTTTATCACATTTTAGCGTATATGTCAAGCCAAAAACATATATTTACATATTTTGTCGTCAAATCAGAAAAACTCCATTTCCGTTTTTTGTGAAAAATTAACTATTTGTAAATTTTCTGTTGAGATATGATTTTATTAAAAAGCGTTTTTGAAAAGTTTTTAATACCCGCCAAGGAGAACAGCAATGAGGGCAATGATGAAAAAAAGTACGTTTCGGCAAGCCTCGAGATGATTCCGTTCCGAGTGACGGTTGAATTTTTGAGCTCTTTGCACGAAAATATCTCCAAGCCGTACGAATTTGCGTTTTTTCCAAATTTCAAGAAGTGATTACGGTAAAAAAGGTATAGTTATCCCATAAAGAAAAAGATACCGTTAATTCTATTATTAAATTTGTTTGGCATATTCATTGTACCACATTTTTTCGATTTGTAAATATATTTAGTGAAATTCAATCTAAATATTTTAGTTGTCTGCACAAATATGCAATAATATTTTTCAAATCCTTTGACAAGCGGAGAAAAGTATGATATAATATTATGATAATATGGATATTTATGCCCGAAAGGAGATAAAATGGTAAAAATAACCGACGTACTTCCGCGAAGCCGTGCCGCAAAGGCGGGGATAAAAGCGGGCGATATGCTTGTAACCGTAAACGGAAAGGAAATAAACGACGTACTCGATTACCGCTTTTATCTTGCAAATGAAAGCGTCACGCTTGAGATAATCCGAGACGGAAAAACAAAAAAGAAAAAAATCAAAAAGCAGGAATACGACGATATCGGTCTCGATTTCGACACTCCGCTTATGGATAAAAAGCATTCCTGTGAAAACAAATGCGTTTTCTGCTTTATAGACCAGCTTCCCAAGGGAATGCGCAAAAGCCTTTATTTCAAGGACGACGACTCCCGCCTTTCGTTTCTTCACGGAAATTATATTACGCTCACCAATCTGCACGAGCACGATATCGACAGAATAATCGAAATGCACATATCTCCCGTCAACGTGTCTGTTCACACGACCAATCCCGAGCTTCGCATAAAAATGATGAAAAACAAGCGCGCGGGAGAGGTGCTCGGGTATCTGCACAAGCTCGCCGACGCAGGCATTTCCCTTTGCTGTCAAATAGTTCTTTGCAAGGGATTGAACGACGGAGCCGAGCTGGAAAGAACGATGAGTGACCTTGAAAAGCTTGCACCGGCAATGCAAAGCACGTCGGTTGTACCGGCAGGATTGACGCGTTTCCGCGAAGGTCTTTACGGACTTGAACCGTTCACGCCCGACGACTGCGCCGAAGTCATACGTCAAATAAACACCTTTGGAGATAAATGTAAGAAAAAACACGGCACACGTCTGTTTTTCCCTTCCGACGAGTTTTATATCAAGGCGGGACTTCCCCTTCCCGACGACGATTTTTACGAGGACTATGCTCAAATAGAAAACGGTGTCGGTATGATAACCGATATGAGAACGTCGGTCGAGCTTGAGCTTGAAAACACGGAAAAATACGTGCAGTACAAAGACATCGGGCGTGAGGTATCTCTCGCAACGGGCTACGCCGCGGAGGAGCATATAAAAAATCTTGCGGTTAAGCTTTCCGAATATTTTACACATTTAAAAATCAACGTTTATCCTATAAAAAACAACTTTTTCGGAGAGCAAATCACGGTTTCGGGCTTACTGACGGGAAAGGACATCACTGAGCAATTAAAGGATAAGCCTCTCGGCGACGCTCTGCTTATTCCCGCGTCCTGTCTGCGCTCGGAGGGAGACGTATTGCTCGACGATATGTCGCCCGAGGATATAAGCAAACTTCTCGGAGTTCCCGTATATCCTTCGGAAACCGAAGCGGAAAAATTCATTTTCGGAATTTTGGGAATAGACGTACAGCAGTAAATCATCAAAAACATTAATCAAAGTGCGGGAACACCCGCCGTAACAAGGAGGTAAAAAATGAGCAAACCCGTAATAGCCATAGTCGGCAGACCGAACGTCGGCAAAAGCACGCTTTTCAATAAGCTTATCGGCGAACGCCGCTCGATAGTGGAGGATATACCGGGAGTAACACGAGACAGAATATACGGTGAAACCGAATGGTGCGGACGCCGTCTGGTAGTCATAGACACGGGCGGTATAGAGCCTAAAACCGACGATATAATTTTAAAGCAAATGCGATTTCAGGCGGAAATTGCCATAGAAAACGCAGACGTCATACTGTTTATGTGCGACGTCAGGGCGGGACTTACCGCCTCCGACCGCGACGTTGCCGTTATGCTTCAGAGAAGCGGCAAGCCCGTAATTCCCTGCATAAACAAATGCGACAGCGTAGGTCAGCTGCCTTATGAATTCTACGAATTTTACGAGCTCGGCTTCGACTGCGAGCCGATTGCCCTCTCTTCGGTTCACGGAAGCGGAACGGGCGACATTCTCGACGCAGTAATCGCCGCGCTTCCCGAGGAAACCGAGGCGGACGACGAGGACGACGGCATCAAGGTCGCCGTAATAGGAAAGCCGAATGCAGGAAAGTCCTCGATAATAAACAAAATAGTCGGTCAAAACCGCCTTATCGTTTCGGATATCGCGGGTACCACACGCGACGCCGTTGACACACAGGTTGAAAACGAGCACGGAAAATTTACGTTTATCGACACGGCAGGTATACGCCGCGCCTCAAAGATAAACGACAAAATAGAAAAATACAGCGTGCTCCGCGCACATATGGCGGTTGAACGCGCCGACGTTTGTCTTATAATGATTGACGCGGGAACCGGAATTACCGAGCAGGACGAAAAAATTGCGGGTATCGCCCACGAGGCGGGAAAGGCCTGCATAATCGTCGTAAACAAATGGGACAGTATCGAAAAGGACAACAGTACGGTAAATACCTTCAACGAACGTATAAGAACCGCACTCGGATATATGCCGTATGCACCCATAGTTTACGTTTCCGCTCTTACGGGACAGCGCATAAACACGCTGTTCGAGCATATAAAGTACGTTCACAATCAGGCGACGACAAGAATATCCACGGGAATGCTCAACGACGTGCTTGCAGACGCCACAATGAAGGTTCAGCCTCCGTCTGACAAGGGCAGACGCTTGAAAATATACTATATGACCCAGGTATCCGTGGCTCCGCCGACGTTTGTGCTGTTCTGCAACAGCGTCGAGCTGTTCCATTTTTCGTATCAGCGTTATATCGAAAACTGCCTGCGCCAAACCTTCGGATTTTCAGGCACGCCGATAAAGCTGGTTATCAAGATGAAGGGCGACGGAAAATAATCGCTCAAAGCTTCCGATTTTGTTTTAAGGAGTATATATGTTTGTTGATAATGTAAAAATTTATATAAAGGCAGGCGACGGCGGAAACGGAGCAATATCCTTTCACCGCGAAAAATACGTTGCCAAGGGCGGTCC
>CAYVLG010000127.1:0-4234 GCA_964452345.1 uncultured Lachnospiraceae bacterium | reverse complement strand
AATAATGCGTCTGACCGTCGATATGCTCGATATCGGCGATTCTGTGTACAATTTTTGCTCCGCCGTCCTCGAAAACTATTATTTGACCTATCTCAAGAGACTGACCGTCATATTTCTCATATATAACGACGTCGCCCTTGTCGGCGGCCCCCTCCATGCACTCCGTCGCTATCACCAGCGCTCCGTACTTAAACTGACAGGATATCAGCCCTATGACAAGCAGCATAACAGACGCCAGCAACACCGTAAATACTGCCGACGGCTTGCCCGCGTTTTTCGGCGAACGCTTTCTTCTTTCGTAAAGCGTTCTTATAAAAAGCAATACGGCAAGCGGAAGCAGGAGCTTGAAGAACGCCAGCAGTGCGTCGGAAATTTTCGGAAAAACGGGAAGCGCAAATTCATAAAGTGCGAAAATCAGCCTGTACGGCAATACCGCCGCCGCACCGTATTTTTCGGAGATATACATACATAGCAGTCCCGATGTGAGAGCGGGCAGCAAAAGCATACCCGCAAGCTCCATAAAGCCCGAAAAACCGTTTATGCCCGAAGAACTCATTCCGCAGAGGCACTCCGCCAGCACGCAGTAGACATAGCTCATTGCGGCGGCAAGCCTGTTCTTTTGAGCCAAAAGCACGCTTCGCGCAATTTCTGCCGATATCACCGTAACCGCCGTCGGAAATACGTATTTCACAAAAATTCCGACGGTATACGGATATTTGGAGGCGTAAAAACCGAACTTGATACCCGAAAGGTACATCAGCATAAGCGCGGCGGCGGCAATAACCGTGAGCAACAGGCAAACCTCGCGCCTTTCCTTTAATGGAGAAACCCGTCTTTTAAGGAAAAGACGAAGAATTATCGCAAAAGCAGCCGTTGCCGCGGCGGCAACGGCTCTTTTTCCGCCTATCGGCAGTATAAGCAGGAGCAGAAGGCTCAACGGAAGCAGTACGGACAAAAAGCAGAGGCTTTTTCTATCCCTTGTCATACCGTTTTTCCCTCTTTATTTACGTATTTTGTCAGTCTGCGCTTACGCTTGTAACGTTGATCGCAGCGGTAAACGTGCCCGATACCGTCTCCGTAGGCGTCTTGAGCAACTTAACCGTAACGGTTACGGTAACGCTTGCACCCGCATTAAGAGCGGTATTTGCGGTTATATCGTCGGTTATTTCAAAATAAGCGGAATTACTGCTTGTAAAATCAAAATTTTCAATAGTTGCATTTACGTCGCTTTCATTCTTTACAACGAACGTAAAGGTTGCCGTGTTGTCCTTACCCTTAAGATTGGAAACGGTAAAGGTTGCAGTGTCGTTGTCTGAGCCGACGCTTGCGGTATTTCCGCTGTCGTTTGCCGCTGCGCTTGCAAAATAAACCTTGTTGTCAAATACTTCGTTAGCCGCGGAATCCTCTACCTTCGCACTACCGCTTACCGAAAGGCTGTCCGAAAGTGCGGCAAAACCGACTCCGAGCAGTATTACTGCAGCCGCCAAAAACGTTACAATTACAATTCTTCTTTTTTTCATTTTTCTTTCTCCTCAATTGTTAAAGTTTTTTGACAAAAATACAAATTTATTTTTGTGCAATAAGATTATATCATTTTTGTATACCTGTTGTCAATGGATTTACAATAAGTTCAGTTGTGTGATTTGTACATTTCAAGACCGATATTTTAAATTGATTGTGTATGGCGCACATATTAATATATTATTCCGCCAAATCGAAGGTGCGGAATATGGCAATTTTGACATATCAAAAAAGATAAGGTCACACAGGGCTGTATAAAAAAACCTGCGTGACCGCGCAAAATTATTACATATTGTTATATATTGTTATATATTGTTATATACTGTTATATATTGCTTACGAGCTTATCTATATGCTCTCGCGTAAATATCTCTTTTCTTCCGCAGAAACGGCAGCAAACCTCGAGCTCATCGGGCTTACCCTCGTTTTTCTGCTCTTCGAGCATTTCATAGAGATCCTTTTTGCCGAGCGTAATCAGGGCTTTTTCCACGCGCTCTCTCGAACAGCCGCACGTATAATCGACGTACAGCTCGTCGAAAACGTCGTATTCTATTCCTTCAAGCGCAATATCGGCTATCGCCTTATTGTCAAGTCTCTTCTCAAAAAGCTTGGATATATTTGCAAGCTTGGGTATATTTTTTTCTATGGCGTCGACCGTGCCGTCGTTTGCAAACGGCAGAAGCTGTATAAGCACGCCTCCCGCCGCACGGCAGGTCAAATCAGTATCAACAAGCACGCCGAGGGCGCAGACGGTCGGTATCTGCTCGCTGTCAGCGTAGTATTCCGCGATATCCTCGGCAATTTCTCCGCTTACAAGCTTTATCGAGCCCGACGTCGGCTCCTTGCCGCCGAGATCCTTTATAACCGTCAGAAGTCCGCGTCCGACCGCGGCTCCGACGTCAAGCTTGCCGTTGGACTTTCTCGGCACGTCCGCATTCGGATTTTGGATATATCCCCTTACGTTTCCGTAATAGTCGGCTACGGCGATGACCTTGCCCGCGGGACCGTCGCCTCCGATAGTCACCGTAACGCTGTCTCCCTTTTCTCCGAGCATACAGCCGATCATCGACGTGACCGTAAGAAGTCTGCCGAGAGCCGCCGTTGCGGTCGGAGCCGTCGAATGAATTTTTATAGCTTTATTTACGATATCCGTCGAATTTATAACGTGTATTCTTGCGCTTCCGTCCGCCGTCATGGCGCGGAGTATAGATGCCTGATGCTTCATTTTTGTTTTCTTCCCCGTTTTATGTATTATTTTGTTATTTTTTGGCTCTTGCCGCGATATAGTACCGCTCGTCGCCGTCCGACGCCGCCGTAAAATCAAAATCCGAGTATACGCCCAAAAGCTCCATTCCCGTTTCCTTCAAAAGGCGCGTCAAGGTATCAAGCGTATAACAGCGTTCACGCTGGTGCTCGTCCGACCTCGTATAAGAGCCGTCGCCGTTTTCCTCAAAAAGCGTCAGATAGAAATCGCATATTCCGCTTTTTTCGTCATATTCGTTTTGCCAGCCGCAGTAAACGCCTCGTCCGTCCCCGCGCTCGTCCTCGAGTATATAGGCGTTGTCGCCGTATACGTGCTCGAACTTATAGGGGCTGTTTACATCGAATATAAACAGACCGTCGGGATCGAGATAATTATGAACCAGCAAAAAGGTCTTTTTGACGTCGTCCGTCTCAAGCAAGTAATTTATGCTGTCAAGACAGCACACTACCGCACCGACCGTACCGTACAGCTCAAATCCGCGCATATCCTGAAGCAGGTACAGTATTCCGTCCGACGGATAGGAATACATTGCCTCGGACAGCATACTGTCGCTGCCGTCAACGCCTATCATATCGTAGCCGCGCGACGCCAGCTCGCGGGTCATACGTCCCGTACCGCAGGCAAGGTCAAGCACGAGCTCGGGCTTGACCTGCAAATATTTGTCAAAGCATTTCTCAAAAAAATCCGCCCATTTTTTGTAATCTATATCGGCATTAAGTCCGTCGTAAACGCCCGATATGGCGTCGTAGCCGTCATATTCCTTCATTTTCTACCTCCCGCTTCAAGTCAAGATAACCGAAAACCTTATATATGTCTCCCGCACCCATAACGACTGCAAGGTCTCCGTCATTCAGTTCGTCCGAAAGAATTTCCGCGGCGCGTTCAAAGCTATCCGCATACAACGCCTTTTCTCCGACGCACTCCGCAAGCATAGCGGAGCTGACGCCGTAAACGTTTTTTTCTCTTGCCGCGTATATGTCGGCAAATATAATCCTGTCGCAAAACTCAAAGGCTTTTACAAATTCGTCAAGCAGCGCCGATGTACGCGAATACGTATGAGGCTGGTATACGCAGAAAAGCTTTTTGTCGGTCATCATACGCGCTCCCGAAAGGGTTGCTCTTATTTCGGTGGGGTGATGAGCGTAATCGTCGTATACCGACGCGCCGTTAACCGCCCCTTTGTATTCCATACGACGGCGGGCTCCGCAGAAACCGTTAAGCCCTTTTTCTATATCGGAAGGCTCCGCTCCGCAGAGCACGGCGACAGCCGCCGCCGCCAAAGCATTGTAAATATTGTGACGTCCCGCCGTGCGGAGCTCCGCGCGGCACAAATATTTGCCCGTATACACGATGTCGAAGGAATACCGCCCTCCGCACTCCGTAACGTTTTCCGCGGTTACGTCCCCATCGGTCAGCGAAAAGCCTATCTTTCTTACGTCAAGACCTTCT
>CAYVLG010000126.1:0-4251 GCA_964452345.1 uncultured Lachnospiraceae bacterium | reverse complement strand
GAAGGATATTCCGTCAAGCTTGCGTGCCTCTTCCTCGAATACGCGGATAAACTCACCGCCGATTATCTTGCGCTTTTGTTCGGGAGCGCAGACGCCTGCCAGCTTATCGAGAAAACGGTCGGTAGCGTCGATATAAACGAGGTTGGCGTCAAGTCTGTTTTTGAATACCTCAATAACCTGTTCGCTCTCTCCCTTACGCATAAGTCCGTGGTTGACGTGAACGCATACAAGCTGTTTGCCGATTGCCTTTATCAAAAGTGCGGCTACAACGGAGCTGTCGACTCCTCCCGAAAGGGCGAGAAGAACCTTTTTTGTTCCTACCTGCTTACGTACAAGCTCTACCTGTTCGTCGATAAATGCGTTTGCAAGCTCGGTTGTAGTAATTCTTTGCATATTGTCGGGTCTTTTGTTGGAATCCATAAGATTATTCCTCCGAATAAAAATTATTTTCGCTTTTATAAGAGATATTTTATACCTTTTTCGTGCTGTTGTCAAGAAAAAAATATTCGATTTTTATATTTTTCCCATTTCAACAATTTATAAGCCCGAAACGGCGGGAATTTTAAATATTATTTATGGTAGCGTGTACCTTTTATAATATTGAGGCTTCTGTATAATGCCTCGTAAAGTATTATTCGCATCAGCTGATGCGGAAACGTAAGCTTTGAAACGGACAGACGCAGGTCGCAGACGTTCTTTACGGTGTCGTCAAGACCGTAAGAGCTTCCTATAATCAGGCATATTTCTCCGTGTGTGGCACCCGCCTCTTCAAATTTTGCCGCCAATTCTTCAGATGACAGCTGTTTGCCTTCAATGCAAAGAGCTATTTTATAAGCCTTTTTGGGAATCGAAGAAATAATTTTTTCTCCCTCCTTGCGAAGGGCAATTTTTATTTCTCCCGAAGACGGAGAGTCCGATATTTTCTCTTCCTTAAGATTTACGGTTGTTAATTTGCAAAATGCGCCGAGACGTTTTTCATATTCCGCGGCGGCATCACGGAGATAGCTTTCCTTTAGCGTTCCGACAGATATTAACGTTACTCCGAGCATATTAAGCCTCCCATTGGCAGCTCCGTGGGGCAGTGCGGGGAGGCGACGCATATGCAGACGGAGCTGTCCGATATGCTTGAGTTTACCTCGTCGAACGCAAGCTCGGGAAGATTATTCTCATCGCTCAAATGGGCAAGTATGAATCCGCGCGTACCGGTTTCCTTAAGCCGTGCGGCAAGCTGTGCGCTGTCGCTGTTTGAAAGGTGTCCGCGTGAAGAGCGTATACGCGCCTTCAGATATTCGGGATATATTCCGTCGTTTAACATTGTTAAATCGTGGTTTGCCTCAAGCACAACCGCCTCACAGCCGCAGAGCCCCTCAAAAACGTTTTCGGATACGTGACCTATATCTGTTGCTATTCCCAGCAGGTGCTTTGAGGCGCCGTCGGTTATTTCTATTCTGTAGCCTACGCTCATAAGGCTGTCGTGCGGTGTTCTGAACGACGATACAAGCATATTTCCTACCGTTTCGCTGAAAAGAATATTGTGACGGACGAGATTGGCGTGCAACTGCAGAGATTGTATGCCGTCAAGCTTTTTTGCCGATTCATCGGTGATATGTATCGGTATGCGGTGCTTTTTTGAAAGAGCCTCAAGTGCCGAAACATGGTCGGAATGCTCGTGAGTTATAAAAATCGCGTCTATATTTTCAATGTCGGAGCCTATTTCGCGGAGTGCCGTGCATAAAGCTTTTGCGCTTTTGCCCGCGTCTATAAGTATCGAAACATTTCCCGAGGAAACGAACGTACAGTTACCTTTTGAGCCCGAATAGAGCGTTGCTATTCTGTAATTGCTCATAATCCGAAAAGTCCTTTGAAGAAGGGAAGCGCGATAAGCTCCAATATATCCATTAGAAATGTGAATATAAAGGCAAAGGCGACTATAAACAGCGGACGGGATTTCCGTATTCTCCGTTTGCCGTCCTCGATGAATTCCTCCTTTTCGGCGTCACTCATCGTGTCCGGAAGCATTTCGGCGGTAATGCCTTTTCGCGAAAATCCGCGGTTATATATGACGTATGCAAGCGTCGAAACCGAAGCAAGCGCCGTATAGCTTATCATAACGGGGTAAAAATATTTATCGACCAAAAGCCTGTATATTATATATACCGCCAGCGTAACCGCTATCAAAACAAGCAGACGGAGAACGTTGCGAAGCAGCATCTGTTTGTCTATGGGTTCTTTTTGGGGAGCGTCGGTTTTGACAGCCGTGCGCTTTTTTCTTTTCTTTCCCGCCATATTAAAATACTTTTACGGCGCCGACGGGACGAATACGAAGAACTATACATTTTCCTTCGCCGAATACGGAGTCCATAAGCTTGCGGTAGCCCTCTGCGCATTCACTCGGAACGTAGCTTTGTATTGTGCCCGCAAAGCCGCCTCCGTGAACGCGCCATGCCGCTTTTTTATCCTTGAGATAATCCTCGGCAAGGCAGAGAGCAAGCGAGAGCCCCTGTTCCGACAGGTTCTTTGAGGTATATACGTTCTGAAGATAGCAGAAGGAGGATCTTCCGGAGGCTATAACGTTGCTGAAAAATTCATCGATATTTCCGCCCTGAAGCGCCTTCTTTTGTGCGGCAACTCTTTCGTTTTCGTTCATGAAGTGGAGCGCGCGGAGTATGGCTCTGTCGCCGACCTTTTCGCGCAGAGAGGGAATAGCTTCAATCAGCTCGTCCTTGGTTACCTCGCGCAGAACCGTCTTGCCGAGCTGTGCGGCAACCGCTTTCATTTCAGCGGGGACGGAAGCGTAATCGTCCGTTAAATCGGCGTGATTTCCTCCCGTATTTACTATGCAGAGATTATAACCGAGAGCCGAAATATCAAAATCTATTTTGTCTATTACGGGCTCCGCGGGATCGGCAAAATCTATTGCGACGATACCGCCTACGGCGCATGCAACCTGATCCATCAGTCCGCAGGGCTTGCCGAAGAATACGTTTTCCGCGTACTGTGCGAGCTTTGCGATTTCAACGTTATCAACCTTACCGCCGTTGTACATATGGCTCAGAATATTGCCTATCATATCCTCGAATGCGGCGGAGGAGGAAAGGCCGGAGCCTTTAAGTACGTTTGACGTTGTATATGCGTCAAAGCCGCCTATGCCGTGTCCGTTTTTGACAAAGCCTGCGCTCATTCCCGCGATAATAGATTCGGATGTTCCGAATTTGCTTTCATCGGGCGTTTTATATTTTGCAACGTCGACGGTATCCTCGGGGAAGCCTTCGCTTTTTACGCGAATGACGGAGTCGTCTCTTTTGGACGCTACGGCGATAATATCGAGGTCTATCGAGGCGGCGACTACGCAGCCGTGGTTGTGGTCGGTATGGTTGCCCGAAAGTTCGCTTCTTCCCGCAACGGAGAAAAGAGAAATTTCGCGGTCTCCGTAAATTTTTTCAAATTCGTCGATTGCTTTTATATATCTTGCTTTTTGATGCTCAACTGCGGCTTCGCCGTATATGTATGCAAGCGTTTTGTCAAGTGCTCCGTCGGAGATATGCTTTTTCGTTGTTAAGGTATTCATTTGATTCCCCCATAAAAATAATAGTTACTTTATTATACCATTTTAGCCCGTATTTAGCAAGATGTTTTTTCGTTTTTTTACATTTTTTTGTAATTAAATATAAAAAGATCCGCCGGAACGGAGATGAAACCGGCGGATAAGGCATTGTCCTCCCCTCATGGCAAAGGATAAGACAATTATTTGTTTGTGTGAAACGGTAAAATCAATTTTTCTTTTCGTTTCCCGTTCCGTGACAGTGCCCGCTCATAGCGCAGGATTCACAGCCGCAGCCGCAGGAAACCGATTTACCGCTTTTTTTGCTTTTTATCATACTGCGCACTATAAGCGCGACAGCACCGATAATTATTAAGCCTATTATGATTGAAGAAATATATTCCATAACCGTTTTTAAATCAAAGCTTTGCTTTGAGCTTGTCGGCCTCCTTATAGGGCTTAACCAGCATAAATACGATGAATGCTATGAGCGCGATTGCCGCGACAAGTCCTATAACGCTTCCGATTCCCGAAAAAGCACCTGTGAATACCGAACCTATCTGATATACTATGAGCGATATTGCATAAGCAAATACGGTCTGATATCCGATAGCGAACCAAGTCCACTTTGCACTGTTCATTTCACGCTTGATTGCGCCGATAGCGGCAAAGCAGGGCGCACAGAGCAGGTTGAATATAAGGAATGAATA
>CAYVLG010000125.1:0-4253 GCA_964452345.1 uncultured Lachnospiraceae bacterium | reverse complement strand
GATGATGGCCGTGGCGCGCGAGCACTTCATGCTCTATGTTGCCGCACTGCTTATCGTAATAGCCTTCTTCTGGCTTATAATTCCCGCTTTGATTGAAGCGGTTATGGACTTTATTTCCGAATATGACAATAATATTGTGAAAACGTCCGAGCTGATAAACGGCATAATAAACAGCCTTATGAAGAGTGACAACGTATCGGAGTACGTCGACGCCGAGGCAATAAAGGATACGATATCAAGATTTTTCTCGTTCTCGGGGGATGCGCTGGACTATATACTCAAGTACGTAATAGAATACGGCTCGGGTCTTGTGGTCGGAATAAAAAATACCGTTATCGGCATATTCATTTCTATATACGTCCTTGTCTCAAAGGAAAAGCTTCAGGCGCAGATTCGCAAGTTCGGCGCGGCGGTGCTTTCCGATACAAAGCAAAGACGTCTCGGCAAATACGTTATGCTTACGCACAGAAATTTCTCGGGCTATTTTGTGGGAAAAATACTCGGCTCATGTATTGTTTTCGCTATGACTTTTACGGTTATGCTTATCTGCCGTATGCCGTATGCCCTGCTGATTTCGTCGATAGTTGCGGTTACCGATATAATTCCCGTGTTCGGTCCTTTTCTCGGAGCCATTCCTTCGTTCTTTATGATATTCATAAAAAGTCCCTCCCAGGCACTTTTGTTTGCGCTGTTTATGGTTATCATTCAGCAGATTGAAGGCAACGTAATAACGCCGAAAATTTTGGGTGAGGCGACGGGCATAAGCTCGCTGAGCGTAATTATAGCAATTATAATAATGGGCGATTATTTCGGAATAATCGGAATGATAATAGGCGTTCCCGTTTTTGCCGTGGGAATTACGATAGTGACGGAGCTTGTTGATACACGGCTTAAAAGAAAGGGCAAGCCCACGGACGTTGCGGAATACTACCTAAAGGATTCGATTGTAGACCCCAACGATACGCACGAGAGTCTGTCAAAGAAAATATTTAACAATGTTGACAAAGGCTTTAAAAAGCTGACTGCTGTTTTTAAAAAGAAAAATAATGACGCGGCGGACGGCGGAAAAGCACCTCAAAGCGGTGCCGACGGCGGTGCTTCGTCAGATACAAACGATGATAATGAATAAATTAAAAAAAAGGAGAAGTTTTATGGAAAACGAACGTAAGAACGGCGGAATATCGGTTGATACGGAGCACATATTCCCGATTATCAAAAAGTGGCTTTATTCGGAGAAGGATATATTTCTCCGAGAGATAGTTTCAAACGCAACCGACGCCGTAACGAAGCTTAAGCGTCTTGAGGCACTCGGTCACAGAGACGGAAACGGAGAGCAGTACAAAATTACGGTTACGCTCGACGAAGAGGCAAAAACCCTGACCGTCGAGGACAACGGTATAGGTATGACCGAGGAGGAGCTGACAAAATATATCTGTAATATAGCACTCTCGGGAGCCGTCGAATTTATACAGAAATACGAGGACGGACAGGACGGCGCCAAAAACGGCATTATAGGTCATTTCGGCTTGGGCTTTTATTCTGCATTTATGGTCAGCGACAGCGTTGAGGTCGTTACAAAGTCTTATACCGACGCTCCCGCCGTGCATTGGACGTGCAGTGAGAGCGGGGAATATGAGCTTGAGGCCTCCGACCGTGCAGAGCACGGAACTGCGGTAATTATGCACATTTCCGAAGAGGAGAAGGAATATCTTTCAGCCTCGAAAATACGCGCAATGCTTGAAAAATACTGTGCGTTTATGCCCGAGGATATTTATTTTGCCGACGCGTCCTCCGATGAAAACAAGGACGAGCCGATAAATGACAAAAACCCCCTGTGGCAGAGAACTCCGTCGGAATGCAAAAAAGAGGAATATTCCGAATTTTACAGGAAGGTATTCAACGACTACAAGGAGCCTCTGTTCTATATCCACATAAATGCGGATTATCCCTTGAATTTTAAGGGAATACTCTATTTTCCCAAGTTTGCCAACGATTACGAAACTGTTGAGGGACAGGTTAAGCTGTACTACAATCAGGTATACGTTGCGGACAATATAAAGGAGGTAATTCCCGAATATCTTCTTATGCTGAAGGGCGTTCTCGACTGTCCCGAGCTTCCGCTCAACGTTTCGAGAAGCTATCTTCAGACAAATACCTACGTATCTAAGGTGTCCGCCCACATTGTCAAAAAGGTTGCGGACAAGCTGACCTCTATGTGCAGCAACGAGAGGGAGGAATACGAGAAGGTCTGGGAAAACATCGCACCGTTTATCAAGTATGCCTGCATGAGAGACAAGAAATTCTATGACAGAACGAAAAAGGCTCTTATGCTGACGCTGACCGACGGCACCTCCAAGACATTTGAAGAGTATCTTGAGGCGGCTAAAGAAAAGCACGAAAACACCGTGTACTATGCGACAGATAAGGCTCTTCAGGCACAGTATATTTCGATGTTTGCCGCCGAAGGCATAGACGTTGCACTGTTTTCGCACCCGATAGATACGCAGTTTGCGACACTTGCGGAGCAATACATGGAAGGCGTAAAATTTGTCCGCGTCGATTCCGATGTTGCGGATATACTCAAGGGCGACGGAGAAACGGGCGAGGACGAAAAGCTTAAGGAGCTTTTTGCGGATATTCTCGGCGATAAAGTAACGCTTAAATTCGACTGTCTCAAAAACGCTGACGTTCCCGCAATGCTCAACGTATCGGAGCAGTCCCGCCGTATGGAGGAAATGATGAAAATGTACGGTATGGGAGAAACCGAGGGTATGAGTGAAAGCACTTTCGTGCTCAATACGGCGTCTCCTTTGGTGAAAAAGCTTGCCGACAAAGCGGAAAGCGATCCCGATACGGCAAAGCAGACAGCGGCATACCTTTACAAGCTGTCCATGCTGTCTCAGAAAAAGCTTACCGCCGAAGAAATGCAAAGCTTTATGAAGGACAGCGTCGATATATTGATGAAGCTGTAATATGCCGATAACGGACAGGGAGCGGGAGATTATCGGAGGAAATATTTCGGTTTTAAGACGTCGGCTTACGGATACGGAGGAACAGCTGGATATTTGTCTGCGGCAGCTGACCGAAATTTTTGCGGCGTCGGGCGCGGAGCCCGGCGCCGAGGAGGTATATTCGAGGCTTTGCAGTCTTTGCGGAGAATCCGACGTACACACGCGCGCCGTGCTTTGCAGGCATATTGCTTCTGTTCCGCGGTACGGTAGAGAGCTTGAGGAAAAAAATCTTTTCGGACACGGCGAAGGCGCTCTTCCGGGAACACACGGAAAAATAGCATACGTCAGAAACAAACGCAACGACGAGGCTTTTCTTGAGCTTTCGGCGCGCGTCAGAGGGGCAAAGGCTTATTACTGCCATACGTTTTCCGAGGCATGCGAGGCGGTATTTGACAACGTTTGCGAGTTTTGCATACTTCCGATTTCAAACAATACCGACGGCAGGCTGTATTCGTTTTATTCGCTGATAGACAGATACGAGCTCAGAATATGCGGCGCTGTATTGCTCGGCAGCTCCGATGACGGAATGCAAAAAACGGAGTATGCGCTTATCGGAAGAACCGCGGGACTGCCTAAAAATGAAAATACGTTGCTGTGCTTTGAATTTTCGGTTACGTGTGACGGAGACGCATTTCCGTATGAGATAATAAACGCGGTTCATATGCTCGGAGGCACGGTTACTGCCGTCGGCACACAGCCGCTTAAGTACGACGATACGGGAAACAAGTATTATATAACGGTAGAGCTTGCTTCCGAAAATGCGGTTCCGACGGCATTTTATCTGAGCATGGAATATCCTCGGTATACACCTCTCGGTCTGTACCGAAAATATAAAATACGGCAATAATGAAAATAAAGGAGTAAAATATGGAAAAAATAGTATATACGCCTGCGGGCGTTTGCTCAAGACAGATGGTTCTTGAGGTTGAGGACGGTAAAATACTTTCTGTAAAAATAGTAGGAGGCTGTGCGGGAAATACACAGGGCGTTTCGAGACTTCTTGTCGGAATGAGCATTGACGAAGCAATAGCGCGTCTCGAGGGAATACGCTGCGGCTTTAAACCCACCTCGTGTCCCGATCAGCTGGCTTGCGCGCTGAAAGAATACAAAAGTAAAAAATAATTCGAAACGCAAATATGCCGGAGAAAATACCTGCAGTGGTTAAATTAACCATTTTGAACGCAAAATCTTTCAAAAAATGTGCATTGCTACAAAATTGATAAATTTTCGTCAAACCTCTTG
>CAYVLG010000124.1:0-4268 GCA_964452345.1 uncultured Lachnospiraceae bacterium | reverse complement strand
TTCATATAAAACGGTCGTCGCTTACGGCAAGGAAAAGAAGGCGATAGACGAATTTTCGGATACGAGCGTAAAGCTTAAAAAATGCAGCGTCAGCGCACGCGTATGGGGGTCTATTATGGGACCGTGTATGAATTTCCTCGGAAATATGCAGTACGTGCTGATTGCCGCTTTCGGCGGTTACTTCGTTCTCAATCCCGTTTCGTTTATGCGCAGACTGTCGATAGGAAATATTCAGTCAATGCTTCAGTATTCCAAAAAGTTTACCCGTCCCATAAACGAGATTGCAAACCAATATGCAACCATTCTTACCGCGTTGGCGGGAGCCGAGCGGATTTTTGAAATAATGGACAGCGCGGATGAAATTGACGAAGGCAAGTCGGATATAAAGGTATCCGATATAAAGGGAGATATCGAGTTTGACGGTATAGATTTCTCCTACGAGGAAGGAGAGCCCGTTCTCAAGGGCTTGAATCTCTCGGTGAAATCGGGACAGAAAATAGCCATAGTCGGTGCGACGGGAAGCGGAAAAACAACGATAGTAAATCTGCTGACGCGTTTTTATGAAATTGACGGAGGCGCCATAAGCATCGACGGAGTCGATATTCGGGATATACCGAAGGATACTCTGCGCCGCTCAATCGCAATTGTTCTTCAGGATACCGTGCTTTTCTCGGATACGATACGCAACAATATAAAATACGGCAACGAAAACGCGACCGAGGAGGAAATAAAGCGCGCCGCCGAATTTGCCAAGGCGGATATATTCATAGAGCGTCTGCCCGACGGCTACGATTCCGTGCTGGCGGAGTCGGGAAGCAATTTGTCGCAGGGACAGAGACAGCTTCTTTCAATTGCACGTGCAGTGCTGGCAGACCCCAAAATACTGATACTTGACGAGGCGACCTCAAGCGTCGATACGAGAACGGAAATGCACATACAGCAGGCAATGGTGGCTCTTATGAAAAACCGCACGTCGCTTATTATCGCTCACAGACTTTCGACGATACGCGACGCCGACGTAATAGTCGTCATCAAGGACGGACGCGTTGCCGAGGCGGGCAATCACGACGAGCTGCTGGCACTTGACGGAGAGTATGCAAAGCTTTACAGCAGTCAGTTCGCGGGAGTTGCAACGTGACGGACTCCGAAAAGCAAAGCTTCGCCGCGCTGTGCGCGGCGGAGTGCGCCTCCGCACCCGTCGGCGCGGACGGTATAGGAACCTATAACGAAAAACGGCTCCACCGAATATTAAAGCGTTTTGTAACCGAAAACGAGGCTTGCCACGAGGTAAAAATAGGCAGATACGTTGCGGATGTGCTGTGTGAAAACGGTATTTTTGAAATACAGACGGGCAGCTTCGCCTCGCTTGCCGACAAGCTCCGATTTTATCTTGAAAACGGAGAATATAAAGTCACGGTAATATATCCGATAATACGCGAAAAACGCCTGATACGTGCGGACAGTGACACGGGTGAGGTGATAAGAAGCTCCCGTTCTCCGAAGCACGGGAGACCGTCTGACGCATTGGCACAGCTGTATTTTATCCGTAACCTTATACCCGACGGACGGCTGTGCGTGCGCGTATTTCATATAGCGGCTGAAGAATACCGATTTTCCGAGGCTCGGAGGTACAGCAGAAAGGGAAGATACGATAACGACCTGAAGCCGACCGCGCTTTTGGACGAAACGGTAATACGCGGTTTGGACGACGTCCGAGCACTTGTGCCCCCGGAGCTGTTCGGCAAAGAGTTTACCCCGTCGGACTTTGAGCGTGCAACGGGACTTCGCGGCAGAAACAGATATTATGCGCTTGCCGCGCTGTGTGAGTCGGGGCTTGCGGAAAAAAGAACCGAGGGAAGACGTCTGTTTTACCGCATGGCGGATTGGCTTCCGCCGTCAGATACCTGATTTTATACTTATAATGCGTTCTTGAGCTTTTCGAGGGCGCATTTTTCTATTCTGCTGACATAGGAGCGCGAAATATTCAAGGTCTCCGCTATCTCACGCTGTGTCATCGGCTTCTTTCCGCCGAGACCGTAGCGCATTATTACGATTTTTCTTTCTCTCGGCGACAGCTCGGTCATTACGTATTTTTTTGCGCGTTCTCCCGATATTTTACGCTCCACGTCAGCTTCCAATACGTCGTCACAGCTTATGACATCTATGTACGTAAGAGGATTTCCGTCGCGGTCTACATCTATCGTGTCGTTAAGCGATATTTCCGAGGCGAGCTTTTTTTGAGCGCGAAAGTGCATTAGAATTTCATTTTGTATACACCGAGCCGCGTAGGTGGCGAAGCGCGCGCCGTTGGAGCATTTAAAGGTGTCAACCGCTTTTATCAAACCTATCGTGCCGATTGAAACGAGATCCTCCTGATTTTTTGCCGTTGCGTAATATTTTCTGACTATATGAGAAACAAGCCGTAAATTATGCAGGATAAGCTCACGGCGCGCGTCGGCATTACCGTTTTCGGCAAGTCTGAAATATTCGGTTTCCTTTTCGGCGGAGAGGGGCGGGGGAAAACTTTGGGTATTACCTATTCCGAGAACAAAATGTATGAAATTGGAAAAAAACGAAAAAACTGCCGACAGCATAAAAGTTACCTCCAAAAAAGCATTTGCTAAAGCATATGCCGAGCTTTGCGGAATAATCCGCAGTCTGCCTGTCCCGATTTTTATTTTTGATTTGTTAAAATAGTGAAGCTTTATGACTTGAAGCCATTCGGTATCCGTAACGGCGGTTGGATGTTGGGGTGCGGAAACAATTTTGTGTAAAATAAGTATAAAAGTGAAAAAAGTCTGTTTAAAAATCTATTGATATATATTCGTAATAATGATACAATAAATTTGATACTTTGTGTGATACCGTGTCAAAATCCAAAAATGTCGGAGGAGCTCGGCGGCGTGGAATATGAGCTTGTTATCGTCCCGCGCGGAGCAAAGGTTTGAAACTATGAAAATTGTAGATGTAAAAAAATTCGGAGCCGTGGGAGACGGTGTAACTCTTGACACCGCGGCTATACAAAAAGCAATAGATTCTCTGGAGAAGAACGATACCCTGCTGTTCTCCGACGGAATTTTTGTTACGGGTACATTGGCACTCAAGAGCGATATTACGCTGCTTATCGAAGGCGGTGCGGAGATTTGCGGTTCGAGGAATATTGAGCATTACCGCGCCTGCGGGTTTGTTCACAACGAGATGGGAGATACCGTCTCTCTGATGTATGCGCTCGACTGCGAGAATATAACGGTCAAGGGAAGCGGTAAGATACAGCTGTCGGGCGACGCCTTTGCCGATTTTAACGACTTTGTTCCCGACTGCGCCGACGGCAAAAGCTTTACCCGCGAATGGGAGGAGCAAACGGTCGTTGCTCCGAAACGCCGTCCGTCACAGCCGATATTTTTCAACAACTGCAGAAATCTGCATATAGACGGAATAAAAATTTTCAATTCTCCGTGCTGGACGCTTGTATTTTCCAACTGCGAAAACGTGCTGGTGGAAAATATTTATGTCGATAATCACAATCGAATTCCGAATAACGACGGAATACACTGTTCCGCAACACGCAACGTGACTGTCAGGAACTCTACGCTCTTGTGCGGGGACGACTGCTTTGCGGCTACCTGTATAACCAATTGGGACGGCGTCTGTGAGAATATACAAATTTACGACTGTCTTATGTCTTCGCGCTCGGCGGCAATACGCTTCGGACATCTTGCAAGTACGGTAAGAAACGCACACGTGAAAAACGTAAAAATATACCGTTCAAACCGTGCCTTTATAGTTTTTGCGGAGAACGGCGGAAGCGTGTCGGATATATCCTTTGAAGGAATTGACGCCGAAACCTCAATCTACTGCGGAAGATGGTGGGGCAAGGGAGAGGGCTTTGTCATATGTGCCGATAATTCCGACGGAAAAATACGGAATATCACCGTCAAGGACAGCTTTTTTGCCGAAGAAAATCCGTCGGTAATCGCAGGAAAAGACGGAAATATAGAAAATATTACGCTTGACGGCTGCCGATTTGAATACAGAAAGGGAAATACCCACCCGTATTGCTATGGTAAGCTTGACCTACAGCCCAATATTCCGGAGCTTGCCGACGCGCCGTTTAAGGCGGGAGATACGCTTTACATAAAGGAAAACGGCTGTAAGGGCGTTGTTATAAAATGATTTTAACGTAAAATAAAGTAAAACCGAGCCTGTCACTTTGTGTGACGGGCTCGGTTTGCTTATATGTCAAGTACTGCACAGACGGGGAAATGATC
>CAYVLG010000123.1:0-4274 GCA_964452345.1 uncultured Lachnospiraceae bacterium | reverse complement strand
ATCCGACGATTTTTGTCGTTCTCCCGCCTATCTCGATGCGTATTACGGTTTACATAGTTCCTCCATAAAAAACAATTTCAAATTTTTACAAATAAATTATACCACTGTCTTGCAAAAAAATCAAGAATATGTTATAATATTTTATATTTACAGTCAAAATTACAGCGTATGGCGGCTTTAAATCATAACAAAAGATCAGAAGGAGTCAAATATGGGCTTTGAAAATCCAAACGGAGAAATACTAAAAAGAAAACAGCTTTATATATTCGATATGGACGGAACTATCTATCTCGGCGGACGCGCCTTTGATTTTGCCATACGTTTTATAAAAAATCTGCGCAAAAACGGTAAGCGAGTGCTTTTCTTTACTAATAACGCTTTGCACTGCGACGATTTTTATTATAAGAAACTTGAAAATATGGGTTTTGAACCGCTTGACGGCGAGGTAATGACGTCGGGAGACGTTACTTATGAATTCCTGAAAAGGAAGAGAAACGGAAAAACGGTGTATCTCGTTGCCTCCGACGAGCTTTGCGGTGAATATTCCCAAAAAGGCGTAAAGCTTTTGAAAGGAAATGAGGAGCGCGCGGATATCGTCATAACGAGCTTCGATACTTCCGTGACTTACGCAAAGCTTGACAATGCCTGCCGTCTCATAAGAGGCGGTGCCGAATATCTTTCCACACATCCCGATATGAATTGCCCCACGGAAACGGGTTTTATCCCCGACAGCGGAGCGATAGCGGCATTCTGTACGGCGTCGACGGGAGTCGTTCCGACGTATTTCGGAAAGCCGTATAAGGAGACGCTTGAAATGATATCCGAAAGAACGGGCGTTGCCACCGACGGTATGTGCATATTCGGCGACAGGCTTTATACGGATATTGCCCTCGGTAAAAATTTCGGAGTGACGTCCGTGCTTGTGCTGTCGGGTGAAACGCAGTATGCAGACGTTGAAAAGGCACTGCCGAAGGATAAGCCCGATTTTATGTTTGCATCGCTTGACGACGCAGACAAACTTATTCACGGATAAAGAAAGGATTTTATTATGCAGAAAATTTTGAACAAGGTCGGATTTATATGCGATATGGACGGCGTAATTTATCACGGCAACCGCGTGCTGGACGGCGTCCCCGAATTTGTAAATTGGCTGATTGAAAATAATAAAAAATTTATATTTCTTACCAACAGCCCCGAAAAAACGCCTCACGAATTAAGTATGAAGCTTAACCGTATGGGGCTTAACGTTCCGCCGGCAAATTTTTATACGAGCGCTATGGCGACGGCGGAGTTTCTGCACGGTCAGGCTCCGGAGTGTACGGCATACGTTATAGGAGAGGCGGCTCTTTCAAAGGCTTTGTACGATTATAAGATATATATGAACGACGTAAATCCCGATTATGTCGTTGTCGGCGAAACGAGAACCTACAGCTTTGAAAAAATAGAGAAGGCTATCGAGCTTGTCAATAAGGGTGCAAAGCTTATAGGCACAAATCCCGATATCGTCGGACCTACGGAAAAGGGAATTATGCCGGCGACGGGAGCACTCATTTCTCCGATAGAAATTGCAACGGGCAAAAAAGCATATTTTGTCGGCAAACCGAATCCGCTTATGCTGAGACACGGATTGAAAATGCTCGGCTGTCACAGTGAGGATATAGCGTTTATCGGAGACAGAATGGATACGGATATTATTGCAGGTATCGAATCCAACGTCGATACGGTTCTCGTTCTCAGCGGAGTTACCTCTTTGAACGATATTGAAAAATTCCCGTATAAGCCGAAATATATATTGAACGGCGTGGGAGATTTGGTTAAATAACCGCAGAGGAATTTTATGGCTTTTGACGCAGGAATGCTTGCATGTACACTGTCGGAAATACGCAGACTGTGTCTCGGTGCAAGAATAGAGAAGGTTTATCAGCCCGAAAGGGACGAAATAGTGCTTCAGATGCGAAGCATAGAAGGCGGACGTAGGCTTTGCATAAATGCAGGTTCGAATAACCCGCGTATCGGCTTTACCGTAACGCAAAAGGAAAATCCGCAGAATCCTCCGATGCTGTGTATGCTGCTTAGGAAATATCTTCAGGGCTCCAAGCTGTCCGAAATTTATCAGGCGGATTTTGACCGCGTAGCCTTTTTGGGCTTTGATACGAGAGACGAGATGGGCTTTGAATGCAAGCGGTATCTCATCGTCGAGCTTATGGGAAAATACAGCAATCTTTTTTTCACCGACGGCGATAAAAAAATAATCACCGCTCTCCGCACGTCGGATTTTTCTCTTGACGGCGCGAGACCCGTTATTGTGGGAATGACGTATGCTTTGCCTCCGTCTCAGAACAAGGCAAATCCGCTTCATACGGATAAGGACGGCTTTGCGGAAATATATTCCTCTTTTCCGCCCGATAAGCCTTGTGACAAATGTATCGTGTCGGCGTTTTCGGGTATAGCTCCCGCGGTTGCGAGAGAAATTGTCTTTAAAGCAACGGGGCATACGGACACCCCTGTTAAATACTGCTTTTTCGAGGATATCGAAAGAGAATTTTTTACCGTAACCGAAATTATAAAAACAGAGAACTTTTCACCGTATCTTGTTCTTGACGGCGAAAAGCCCGTTGAGTATTCGTTTATACCGCTTACGCAGTACGGCGGGATTGAAACCAAAAAATTCGACAGCCCGGGAGCTATGCTTGACGCATATTTTGAAACGAGGGACAATATACAGCGCGTTCACAGACGCGCCTCCGATATACTGAAGCTGCTGACAAATGCCGAGGCGAGAATAACGCGTAAACTCGAGCTTCAGCGCGGAGAGCTTGCCGAATGCGAAAAGGGAAGCGAATATAAAAAGTACGGAGACTTGATAACGGCAAATATCTGGCGTCTTTCGCGCGGAGACAAAACCGCCGTGTTCGACGACTATGAAAGTATGAACGATGACGGTAGCTTTAACACCGTGACGGTCGAGCTGGATTCCCGTATTTCACCCTCCGCCAACGCGCAGGCGTATTATAAAAAGTATAACAAAGCAAAAAACGCAAAAACGGAGCTTACGCGTCAAATTGAGCTTGGGGAGGCGGAGCTGGCGTATATTTATACCGTTTTCGACGCCTTGACGCGCGCGGAAACGCCAACCGATCTTTCGGAGATACGTGAAGAACTTTATAAAAGCGGATACGCTTCGCGTATGAAATCGTATGCGTCTCACAAGATGCACGCGCCGACGGTTATGCAGTTCAAAACGCCTGACGGAATGAAGGTGCTGTGCGGAAAAAACAACGTTCAGAACGAGTATATAACGCACAAGCTGGCTCAAAAGAACGATTATTGGTTTCACGTCAAGAATAACGCAGGCTCTCACGTTGTCCTCGTAACCGACGGCAATGAGCCGACGGATCTTGATTTTACGTCTGCCGCCGAAATAGCCGCATATTATTCCAAGGCGGAAGGAGAAAACACCGCGGTTGATTATACCTTGGCGCGTAACGTAAAAAAGCCGTCGGGAGGTAAGCCGGGACTTGTTATTTATCATACGAATTGGACGGCATACGTAACTCCGAACGGAGAAAAAATCTCCGCTATGAGGGAAAAATAATTTTTTATATTTGTATCGGAAGGATGTATTATGGAAAATACTTTTAAAGAAATCGGTCACGTGCCGGAGGCATATTCAAATATCGGAGAGGTTGTATATGCAAAGCCATACGGCAGCGGTCATATTAACAGTACCTATAAAATTTCCGCGGGAAACGCAGATTATATACTTCAGCGCATAAATACTTATGTACTCAAGGATCCTGCGGGAGTTATGGAAAACATAAACGGCGTTACGGAGCATATAAGACGTAAAAATGCGGAAATGGGACTTGATACAAGTCGCTGTACAATAAAAATCGTGAGAACGGACCGCGGAGAGCTTTATTTTGCGGCAGAGGACGGAACGGCTTGGAGAATATATGAATTTACGGAAAATACCGTTTCTCTCGACGCCGTAAGAAGCACCGAGGATTTTCGCAGAAGTGCCGAGGCATTCGGTCATTTTCAATGCCTGCTTGCGGATTATCCCGCCCACACGCTTTGCGAGCCGATAAAAGACTTTCACAATACGCCCGTAAGATATGAAAATTTTCTTAAAGCGTTGAGTGAAAATAAATCGGGAAGAGCGGAGCAGGCGGCTGAAGAAATAGAATTTGTTAAGAGCCGTGAGAGCTTTACCCGTATACTTGAAGAGGCACACCGAAACGGCCGCCTTCCTTTGCGGGTAACTCACAACG
>CAYVLG010000122.1:0-4287 GCA_964452345.1 uncultured Lachnospiraceae bacterium | reverse complement strand
TTGCCTCAAGACTTTTTTTTCGCTCCGTGACGTTGAGCTTGTCTGATTTTGTTGCAACAACGGCGAAAGGAATTTCGGCGGAGTGCATAAAATCAAGCATCATCTCGTCGTCTTTAGTCGGGCCTATACGGCTGTCCACAAGCTGAAGAACGAGGCAAAGACGGTCTATGTTTTTGTTGTCGGTAAAATATCCGTCAGTCAAAGCAGACCATTTTTGCTTATCCTCCGGGCTTCGCTTGGCAAAGCCGTAGCCTGGGAGGTCTACGAGATAAAGCTTGCCGTCCACGTCATAAAAATTTACGGTTATCGTTTTTCCCGGCGCGGAGCTGACGCGTGCGAGAGCTTTTCTGCCGAGAAGAGTATTTATGAGCGAGCTTTTTCCTACGTTAGATCGTCCCGAAAATGCTATTTGCGGAACGGGTGCCGACGGAAACTGTGAGGCAAAGCCTGCGCTTATCTTCAAACTTGAATTTTGTAAGTTAAGAGCCATAGAGGGATTTCTCCTTCGGATTTTATCTCCTTGCGGGAGTTTTGTTTTCCGACAGTATGGAGGCGGGAGCCAAAATTTCTATTTGCTCCGTTGCTTCAAGTGTACTGTCGCTTTTTTTGCAGTGCTTTGCGTCAATGGGCAAAAGCGCATATGCAAGCACCTCGGATGCGCGCTTGCAGGGGATTATTTTTAAACCGTCCTTTACGGTCGGGTCAAGCTCGTCGAGATTTCTTTCGTTATCCGATGGAATAAGAACGGTATGTATCCCGGCGGAATAAGCCGCCATCGTCTTTTCCTTCAAGCCTCCTATGGCGAGCACGTTGCCGCGCAGCGATATTTCACCCGTCATTGCGACGTCGCGCCTTACGGGACGTCCCGTAAGCGCACTGACAAGTGCGGTTGCCATTGTTACTCCCGCAGACGGTCCGTCCTTGGGAACCGCTCCCTCGGGAAAATGAATGTGAATATCCTTTTTTTGATAAAAGTCGGTAGGAATACCGTATTCCGCCGCTATCGATCTTACGTAGCTTATCGCTATCTGAGCGGATTCCTTCATTACGTCTCCGAGCGAGCCCGTAAGCTCTACCTTGCCCGTGCCGTCGAGTATTGCGGCCTCGACCTTGAGCATATCTCCGCCGGCTTCCGTCCAGGCAAGTCCGTTGACTGTACCTACCTCGTCCGTATCTGATATCTTTTCGGGAAGCAGCTTCTGTGCTCCGAGATATTCGTGCAAATTGCTTTCGTTTACCGTTATTTTTCCCGATACGCTTTCTTCGACAAGCTTTTTTGCCGCCTTGCGGCAAACGTCGGCTATGCGCCTTTCGAGATTTCTTACTCCCGCCTCGCGCGTGTAGCAGTCGGCAATTTCGAGAATTGCACCGTCGGTTAACGTGAGCATACGCTTGTTTAGCCCATGACGCTCAAGCTGTTTCGGAATAAGATGATGCTTGGCTATCGAGAGCTTTTCAGCTCTCGTGTAGGTTTTCAGCTCTATAACCTCCATTCTGTCAAGAAGCGGACGTGGAACCGTATCGAGCGTATTTGCCGTTGCAATGAAAATACATTTGGACAAGTCTATAGGCAGCTCTACGAAATGGTCTCTGAAAGCCTTGTTTTGCTCGCCGTCAAGCACCTCGAGAAGGGCGGACGCGGGATCTCCGTGCGAATCGTGCGTCAGCTTGTCTATTTCGTCAAGAAGAATAAGAGGATTGTTTACCTTGGCTTTTATCAGGGCGTCGACTATTCTTCCGGGCATTGCACCTATGTAGGTTTTTCTGTGACCTCTTATATCTGCTTCGTCACGTACTCCGCCCAACGAAACGCGCACGTATTTTCTGTTCATCGCTTTTGCGATGGAGGCTCCTATCGAGGTTTTTCCGACACCGGGAGGGCCGACGAGACAAAGTATCTGATTTCCGAGTTCCGGATTTAACTGCTTGACGGCAAGATACTCAAGTATTCTTTCCTTGACCTTATCGAGTCCGTCGTGATCTTTATCGAGTATTTTCTTTGCCGCCGCTACGTTTATTCTGTCCTTTGTCGATATGAGCCATGGTATATCGAGGCAGGTGTCGAGATACGAACGGGAGACTGTTGCCTCCGAGGAGCCGAACGGCGCCTTTGACATTCTGTCGTTTTCTCTGAGAAGTTTTTCCTTTACTTCGTCGGGGAGCTTTGCCGACATTATTCTGTCATAATATTCGTCCGCTTCGTCGCCCTCTCCAAGCTCGTTCTTTATTACGCGTATTTGCTCGCGCAGATAAAAATCCTTTTGGTTTTGATTAAGATTGGAACGCACTTTTTTGTGTATATCCATTTCACAGGATAAAAGCTCTACCTCCTCCGAAAGAAGGGAGATAAGGAGCTCTATTCTTTTCTCGGGGTCGAAACTCTCAAGCACGCGCTGTTTGTCGGAAACCTTTACAAGTAAATTCGATGCGATAAAATCGGCAAGCAGAGCTGGCGTCTTTATTGCGGTCGCCGCGTTTATCATGTCCTCGGCGGACGAGGGAAGAAAAGCTGTAAGCTTTTTTGCCTCGGAAAGTATCGCGCGGCAGTATGCGCGGTTTCTTACCGTATCTTCGTCAACCGCCGTATGCGTTTTGGAATTTACCTCGGCTATGATGTAATCCGCAAAGCTTCTGAATTCGGTAATTGCCGCGCGGGAGCAGCCTTCCGCGATGACGCGCAGAACTCCGTCGGCGGTTTTCAGCGATTGCTTGATCTTGCAGACCGTTCCGATTTTGTAAAGGCATTCGGGAAGCTTGACCTCCTCAGTTCCGTCGCGGTATGCGCACGCAACTATGAGGGAGTCGGTGTCGAAAGCCGCCTCGGCGGCTTTTACGGCAAAATCCTCGGAAAGCTCAAAGCTTACCGTTGCTCCCGGAAATGCAACGACGCCGTTTATCGGAACTACGGGGAGCGTCATTTTCTTTATTTTGACTATATACTTGGACATTTATGTTTTCCTTTCGGGTATAAGAGCTTGTTGACGAATGACGTTTTTCTCGGCTTTGCAGCCTTTTTTTACCTATATCGGTTAAACAAACGTACATTCATTATATTATAGCATATATTCGCTCGGATTTCCACCCTTTTATTCAATTTTTTAAACTTTATTAAAAAATGAATAAAAAAGCACAACCGAACCGTATCTGCGTTAAAGATATCATAAGCTTGATATTTCGCAGACTCGAATTACCGTTGTGCGTGACGCTGTGGAGTTGGTGCCGCCGACAGCCTTAATATTATATCTCAAAAACTCAAATTTGTAAATATCCATTTTACACGATTTTTTGTCGAATTTTTCGTCAAAAACGCTACACATTGGAAAAAATTCAAAAAAACGCTCCGTTTTTTGTGATATTTATACCCTTTCCGACTGCAAATGTCGCGTATTTGTCGTACCTTTATTGAACGATAACGGCGAAAATAATCTTAAAAATTCTTTGCCGAAAAAATAATTTAAAAAAATTCTTCAAAACACTTGACAAACGCTTTGATGTGTGGTAAAATAACAGAGCAAAAGAAGCAGAACGTCTCCGTTCTCACCGTGCCGAGCAGTTGCGTACGGTATGATAAAGATTGTTTCGGGTATATTTGTATATCCGAGGATTTGTCGTGCGGAGAAGCTTCTCCGCACTATTTTTATGCTTCAAAAGGAAGCGACACGGAGGTGTATTTTTTATTAGCGCAAAAGATATGACAATCAACGAGGAGATTAAGCTCAAGGAGGTCAGAGTCGTCGGAGCTGACGGAGAGGCGATAGGTATTATGTCGTCGGACGCCGCACTGAAGCTTGCATACGATCAGGGCTACGATTTGGTATTGATGGCTCCTCAGGCACAGCCGCCCGTATGCCGTATAATGGACTACGGAAAGTACCGTTTCGACAGAGACAAAAAGGAAAAGGAAGCGAAAAAGAAGCAGCAGACCGTCGAGCTTAAAGAAATTCAGCTTTCCTGCCGTATCGATACGCACGATTTCGAGACAAAGGCAAGACACGCGCAGAGATTTCTCGAGGCGGGAAACAAGGTCAGAGTCGTAATGCGCTTCAAGGGACGCGAGATGAGCCACGTCGGCATAGGTCAGGAAATAATGAAAAAATTCCAGGAAATGTGCTCGGAGCTGGGAAGCGTCGACAAGGCTCCCGTGCTTGACGGAAGAATCATGAGCATGGTAATATCCCCCGTCAAGAGCAAATAATTCAGGTTCGTAAATGCGCGGATGCGCATATATGATAAATAAAAATTCAAGGTGTAACGAAGGAGAAAATAAAAATGGGAAAAGTAAAGACA
>CAYVLG010000121.1:0-4304 GCA_964452345.1 uncultured Lachnospiraceae bacterium | reverse complement strand
TGTCAATATATAGGACGCGTTTTTTCAAGCTTTTTGAAAAAAGCTTGAGCAAAAACTTTAAAGATATTTTATGTTTTGAACATAATAGAAAAAACGGAGAGCAAGTCAGCTGTAAAAGGCACGACCGAGATTGCTCTCCGTATTTTGTTTTTTGTTGTATCTAAATTAATTTTTTGTTGAAAGTTTTTTGGCGTCCACCTTTTTTCAAAAAAGGTGGACGCGTCCTCTCGTCCTCAAAAGCAATCACGTTTTTCGTTCTCATTAAGGGTTTTGCCTGAAAAAATTTTTTCAGGAAGTTTTTTGCCAAGCTTTTTTTCAAAAAAAGCGAAACCGCATCCCCAAAAAAGCGACAACGTATTTCCACGCGCATACGGGGGCTGGTAATTTTTGTGCGGGATGTGATATAATTAAAAAAACGAACGGCGGTAAAATGGGAGGAAAGAGCGCATTGGATTGGAAAACCGTAAAAACCGAATATATTACCGACGGAACGTCGAGTTACCGTAAACTCGCGTCAAAATACGGCATTCCGAGGTCTACGCTTGAGCATAGAGCAAGGGTTGAGGGGTGGTCGGAGCTGAAAAGGCGGCATTATGGCAGAGTTATGGCAAAAACACTTGAAAAAGCCGAGAAAAACGAGGTGGACCGTATGACGCGTTTGCTTACCGTATCGGATAAGCTCCTCGAACGCATAGAATTTATCGCCGACTCGGAAACGGAGCTGTCACCGCAAACGGTCGATGTGCTCGCTAAGGCACTGAAAAGTCTGAAGGATATCCAAAAAACGGACAGAGATACTGACGGCTCGCATATAGAGGTCGTTCTCGGAGACGGAGTCGCGGAGCTGGCTCGGTGAACAGAATTTGGTATTTCGGAAATCCGAACTATAAACAGCGGCAGTTTTTCCTCGACACTCACCGCTATGTCGGTTACGGAGGCGCGCGAGGCGGCGGAAAATCGTGGGCGATACGGCGCAAGCTGTCTCTGCTTTGCCTCGGTCAGGCGGGGATAAAATGCGGAATATACCGCCGCACATATCCCGAGCTGCGCAACAACCACGCTGTTCCCCTTCTGTCGGAACTGTACGGTTTGGCTGATTATAACGAGACGAAAAAGGTCTTTTGTTTTCCGAACGGTTCGAGACTCCACCTGTGCTTTGCCGACAACGAGAAGGACGTAAGTCAAAAATTTCAGGGTCAGGAATACGACGTTTTGGCGATTGACGAGGCGACGCAGATACCCGAAGAGTGGTTTTCGGTTATGAAGGCGACCGTGCGGGGAGTCAACCGTTTTCCAAAGCGCATATACATCACCTGCAACCCAGGCGGAGTGGGGCACGCTTGGGTCAAAAGACTGTTTATCGACCGTGTATACAGAGAGGGAGAAAGAGCAGATGATTACAGCTTTATACGCGCTCTTCCGACGGATAACGATGCGCTTATGCAAAGCGACCCCGAGTATATACACACGCTCGAAGCACTGCCGACAAAGCTGCGCCGTGCGTGGCTCGAGGGCTCATGGGATATCTTTATGGGTCAGTTTTTTGAGGAATTTACCGACGACCCGGAGCACTATTCCGACCGCCTTTGGACGCACGTAATAGAACCGTTTGAAATACCGCCGTCATGGGAGCTTTACCGCTCTTTCGACTGGGGCTATGCAAAGCCGTTTTCGTGTGACTGGTGGGCGGTTGACGGCGACGGCAGAGCGTACCTTGTGCTCCAGCTTTACGGCTCGAACGGTACGCCCGACGAGGGGTTGCGCTGGTCGGCGGACAGAGTGTTTTCGGAAATTGCGCGGATAGAGCGCGAGCACCCGATTCTGAACGGAAAGTTTATACGCGGTGTGGCGGATTCTGCCATATGGGCTCAGGACGGCGGAGAAGCTATAGTCGAGAGCGCGGAGCGGAACGGAGTTTATTTTGAAAAAGCCGATAAGACGAGAATTGCGGGCTGGATGCAGCTGCATTATCGTCTTGCCTTCGACGAAACGGGCAGACCGATGATGTATTTTTTCAATACCTGCCGTCACGCCGTGCGCACGCTCCCGCTGCTCGTGTATTCTCAAGCCGTGCCCGAGGATTTGGATACGACGGGTGAGGATCACTTTGCGGATTCCTGCAGATATTTTTGTATGCTCCGCCCGATAAAGGCGCGGACATCGCGTGTCGGTGGAATGCCGACATCGGATCCGCTCGGACCTCTCGGAGGCTCGGGTATACCGACAAATTCGTATTATGGCAGTATAGGGAGGTATTAATGCAAAATCCTTTTAAAATATTTTTTCAGTGCGGAGAGGAGACGGAGACCGAACGATCCGAGGAGGAACAGAGCTCCGTTTTCGGCGGTCACGTACCTGCCGTTGACGAAAAGAGGATTGCCGAGTGGAACGGCATTCTCCGCCGCTACAAAAATGCGCGCGGTACAGTAGAGCGGAAAATAAAGAGCAACGAGAAATTCTGGCGTATGCGTCAGTGGAAGGAGGGCTTCGGGGACGGCAGTACCCAGCCGATACCGTCTACCGCGTGGCTTTTTACCTGTATTCAGTCCAAGCTGGCGGACGTAATGGAGGCGTACCCGACGGTGAATTTGCGCCCGCGTCAGCGTGACGATACCGAGGAAGCGCGCAGGCTGTCGGGAATATTGCCCGTAATCGTGGCTCAAAATAATTTTGAGCAGACGTACAGGAACGTTTCGGAGTACACGCTGAAGAACGGCGTCGGCGTGTATCACGTATGGTGGGACGGAAGCAAGCACGGCGGTCTCGGCGACATTGCCATAACCGAGACGAACGTGCTCGATATATTTTGGGAGCCGGGAATTACAGATCTTCAGCGTTCCGCCTACGTATTTACGGTTGAGACCGTGGATGCGGAGCTTTTGAAGAGGAAATATCCGACGGTGAAAATTTCGGAGCGCAAAACGGTAAGCCCCGAAAGATTTCTAACGGACGAACGGGTCGATATGAGCGGAAAAGCGGCTGTCGTCGACGTGTACTATAAGCTGGGCGGAGTCCTGCATTACGCAAAATACGTAGGCGAGACCTGTCTCGAGGCTACCGAGAACGACCCCGAGAGGTTTCCGAACGGACTGTACGACCACGGTATGTATCCGTTTGTCGTACAGCAACTGTACCATATAGAGCAGAGTCTTTACGGTACGGGGCTTGTGGATATTGCGGCGGACACACAGCTTCAGATAGACCTTATGAACGAGGCAGTCGTCGAAAATACGCTTATGGGCGCGAAGCCGAGATATTTTTCGCAGATAGACAACAATATAAACGAGGCGGATATGCTTGATTGGCGCAAAACGCTTGTCAAGTGCAATTCCGTGTCGGAGACAAATTTAAAGCAGATAGACAGTCGTGCGTTGTCCGGAAATTATCTTGAGTTTCTCAATATGAAAACGGAGGAGCTGAAATATGTGACCTCGAATCTTGACGTCAGCAACGGAGCCGCTCCGAGCGGAATTACCGCCGCCTCGGCGATAGCCGCGCTTCAGGAGGCGTCGGGCAAAAGCTCTCGGGCGATAAACAAGAGCTTTTACAATACGTTTTCGCAGGTTATGGCGTTGGTCGTTGAGCTGATACGGCAGTTTTACGATGCCAAACGGTGCTTTCGCATAGCTCCCGACGCCCTCGGCAACGACTGCTTTACGGAGTATGACAATTCGTATTTGAAGGGTGTACCGCAGTCGGCGGTTAACGGTATGGATATGGGGCTCCGCGCTCCGGAGTTTGACCTTGAGATAACGGCGGAAAAAGCGAACCCGTACAAGCGAATGGAAATGAACGAGCTGGCGCTGTCGTTTTTCAAGCTGGGATTTTTTAATCCGCAGCTGTCGGATCAGGCGTTGGCTTGTCTCGATATGATGGATTTTACGGGAAAAGAGCGGATAATGGAAAAGATAGGCTTGAACGGAAGCTTGCTTGAACAAATGACGAAATACCGCGCTCTTTGCATGGCAATGGCGCAGAAATACGGTGATTATGATGCGTTACAGCTTGCTGTCGGCACAGGTGAACAGGGGCAGAATGGTGCGGCGGTGACAAATGCCGGAGGTGTAGACCCCGCAGAGGCGGCAGACCCGCGCGGTATGACCGGCGAGGCAAAGCAGGTGGAACGCGCACGGGCAAGAGCACGAAGCTCAACCGAGGTGCCGTAACGTAATGGGACACGGTGGAGGCGATGTCGTTTTTGAGGGACGCGATTGCGCTTTTTTGAAAAAAGCTTGGCAAAAAACTTCCCGAAAAATTTAATTTATAAAAAAGCAAGAAAATAAAATGCGGAGAGCAGGTTTTCG
>CAYVLG010000120.1:0-4308 GCA_964452345.1 uncultured Lachnospiraceae bacterium | reverse complement strand
GCTCGGTATCGGATATATCGGCGTCGCGGACGCATCTCGATATTTCGGCGGTAATTACTCCGCTCATGGCATTCTCCAGCTCACCGACGATTCCGTCCGTGTCCCCCGCTCCCGTATCAAGCATCGACAGCGCCGCATAGCCGTCGCCCACGGTTTTGCTTTCTATAACGCGGACGTCCGAGGCTTTATAAAGCTCCGCCGCCTGCCGTGCGGTGAGTATAATATTTCCGTTGTTCGGAAATACGAAAACCGTATCGGCGTTCACCCTTTCGAACGCCTCTATAAAATCCTCTGCCGACGGATTCATACTTTGTCCGCCGTCTACTATAACATCTGCACCCCTGTCAAGAAAAGTTTGCTTAAGTCCGTCTCCCGATACGACTGCGACCACACCGTATTTTTTGCGCTCCGAACGGTTTTGTGCCGATTTTTCAAGAGAATAGCTGTTGTGCTGTAGGGACATATTTTCTATTTTTACCTTCAAAAACTCACCGTAGCCGTGACAAAACTCAAGTACACGTTCGGGAGTAAATGTATGTACGTGCAGTTTTACTATACTGCCGTCGCGGACGGCGACAACGGAATCTCCGATATTCTGTAAAAATTCCGTAATACTTCCGATATCAAATGCTTCTATATCTGTCTTTGAATGCTGAAGACGCAGTAAAAGCTCCGTACAGTATCCGAATTCAAGCACGCTGTTTTCATCGAAGGCATCAAGATCGGGCTCGTTCGCGGAAGACGGAGACGTATTTATACTATACTCCGCCGTCTCGCCGTTAAGCGCGGCAAGCATACCCTCGGCTATGCACAAAAATCCTGCTCCGCCCGAATCGACGACTCCCGCGTTTTTCAGAATGGATAAAAGCTCGGGGGTACGCTCAAGCGACGAACGCGCTTCTTTAATAAAAGCCTCCAGGAAACCGTTTATACTGTCTGCATTTTCGGAGCAGGCGTATTCCGTTGCCTCACGCATTACCGTAAGAATAGTTCCCTCCGTCGCCTCCATAACGGAGCGGTACGCCCGTTCAACTCCGCATTTAAATGCGTTTCCGAAATCGGAGACATCCGCCGCCGTCTTTTTTTCAAGTCCCTTGGTTATTCCCGCAAAAAACTGCGAAAGTATAACTCCCGAATTTCCGCGCGCGGAAAGCAGCATTCCGCCCGAAGCCGCTTTTGCCGCGTCGCACAGCGGGCAATCTTCGACACACGGCACGGCGCCGCCCATAACGGTCATAAGCATATTGTCCCCCGTATCACCGTCGGGTATGGGAAATACGTTAAGGTCGTTTATCCTTTTCTTATCGGCTCGCAGGCGTGCGGCGCCTGCCGCTATCATTCTCGCATAGCATTCTCCGTCAAGCTGTCGGTATATACTCATTTCTTATCTCCAACCTTAAAAGTAACCTGCTCTCCGAAGCCCCATATACCTACGGCGTCGGGACCTATCGACGCGCCTATAATCGGACCTATAATTCCGACATAAACGTCCCTGCAGGGTATTTCGCGTTTTACAAGTGCAACCAACTCGTCCAGCTCCTCGTCCGAACAGTCGCCGTGCGCTATATACACCGTTTGATTTTCCGGCTCGGTTATCGACGCCTTAAGCATAGCCACAATTTCATTAAAAGAATTCAAACGTCCCTTCACCTTTTTGAATGCCGCCTGCTCTCCGTCGGCATCGGCTATAAGTATCGGCTTTACACCCATAAGATTGCCGAAAAATGCCGTTGAGCCTTTTACTCTTCCTGCACGTTTAAGCGCGTCGAGAGAATGAACGGTAACGTATTCGTTTACGTTTTTGCGTATTGATTTTATGCAGCCGACAATCTCGTCAAAGCTCTTTCCCTCATCGGCAAGCTCCGCCGCCTTTACGGCAAGCATTCCCTCTCCAAGGCTGGCATTTAAGGAGTCTATGCACTCTATTCTCGCCTCGGGATATTTCTCCGCAACGGATTCCGCCACGACGTGTCCCGTGTTGACGGAGCCCGACTGCTTCAGCGAACAGCCTATGTAAATTATATCGCAGTTCTCCGAAAGGTATTTTTCAAATACTTCGATAAACTCCTCGGTTGACACCTGTGCGGTCGTTATGCGGTTTCCGCCTCTCATTATCTCATACATACTGTGGGCTTCTTCCGCACTCCACGTCAGCAGTGCGGGAGCCTCCTCGCCGTTGTATACGGTCGTCATTTTAGCATAGTCGATATTATATTTTCGGAGCAAATCGGCTCCGAGATCCGCACACGAATCGGTAATTATCTGAATTCTTCTCATTTTTGTTTCTCCTTTTGTACGTGATTTTTCATAAATCCCGATTTTTCGACTTATTATATGTCCGAAATCTAAACTGAAACGAAACAATGACATAATTTTTGAAAAATTCTTGACTTTGCGCCGTGTATATTATATAATTAATCTGTACAGTTTATTTTCGGTTTATATTTATGTTGTAAAATTATAATGAGAAAGAAGGTGTTTCGGCAATGTTTAATATTCTCGTCGCGGACGATGACAAAAACACACGGCTTTTTATGAAGGACGTGCTCGAAAGAGCAAACTATACCGTCTTTACGGCGTGCGACGGTGAAGAAGCCTTAAACATACTTGACAAAGAACATATCGACCTTGTTGTACTCGACGTGATGATGCCGAAAATGGACGGCTACGAATTTACGCGCACATTACGTGAAGCTCAAAATTTTCTGCCGATACTGATGGTATCCGCCAAGCAAATGCCTGCCGACAAGCACAAGGGCTTCTCCGCAGGCACCGACGACTACATAACGAAGCCCGTCGACAACGAAGAAATGCTTTACAGAATAAAAGCTCTTTTACGGCGTGCCAAAATAGCAAACGAACGCAAAATCGAAATCGGCGACGTTGTGATAGACTACGACTCTCTGACGGTCACACGGCATGGCGAGGTTCAGGAGCTTCCGCAAAAAGAATTTTTACTGCTCTATAAGCTTCTTTCGTATCCGGGTAAAATTTTCACCCGCATACAGCTGATGGACGAAATATGGGGAGTTGACAGCGACACGGGCTGGGAAACGGTCACGGTTCACATCGGCAGGCTTCGCAAACGGTTCGAAGGCTGGACGGAATTTGAAATAGAATCCGTCCGAGGTCTCGGCTACAAGGCGGTTAAAAAAATATGAAAAAATCAAGGCAGCAGCAAGGCGCAAAAAAACTGTCGGTCAAGCTTCCGCATTACAATCTTCAGATAAAGGAGCGAAAACAGCGGTATTCCCTTACCGTTATGTTTTCCCTGATTGTTTTCATAGCTTTATTCGCGGCAATAGTCCTCGCCGTGCTGGCGGTATACGTTCTCGTTTGGACAGGCGTTATAGGCGGCATTGACGAGGAAATAAAGATAAGTCACATCATTTTGCTTATGGCGGCAATAAGCCTCGTCATCGGTGCGGTTATTATTTTCTTCGTAAGCAGAATACCTTTAGCCCCCGTCAACGAGCTGATAAACAAAATCAACCGACTTGCCGCGGGAGATTTCAAGGCAAGAATGAAATTCGGAAAAATACTTTCGGGACATTCCGCCTTTTCCGAACTTTCCGCCAGCTTCAATACGCTTGCCGAGGAGCTGGAAAACACCGAGATTTTCCGCTCCGATTTCATAAATAATTTTTCACACGAATTTAAAACTCCGATTGTATCCATTGCGGGGCTTGCAAAATCACTCCAAGAAGAAAATTTGGACAAGGAGCAACGGACAAGCTATCTTGAGGCTATAGATGAGGAAGCGAGAAGGCTTGCCTCTATGGCAACGAATATTTTAAATCTCGGCAAGGTCGAAAATCAGACCATACTCACGGATATAACGCGCTTCAATATATCGGAGCAGATTCGCCTGTGTTTCCTTTTGCTTGAAAGCAAATGGTCAAAAAAGAATATTGAGCTTGTACTCGGCTTCGACGAATATACGGTAAATGCAAACGAGGAGCTTTTAAAACAGGTTTGGATAAATCTAATAGATAATGCAATAAAATTTGCACCGAGATGCGGCACGGTAGCCGTCGCCATAAAACAAAAAAATGAAATTTTGTCCGTTTCGGTGTCAAATACGGGAAGCGATATTCCTCCCGAAAAGCAAAGCAAAATCTGGAATAAATTTTATCAGTGCGACGAATCTCACGCCTGCGAAGGAAACGGAATAGGACTTGCAATCGTAAAGCGCATTGTAGAGCTGCACGGCGGCTCGGTTGACGTAAAAAGTACGGCCAGCGTTACCGTATTCACGGTGGAGCTTCCTATAATCGACAAAGGAGTTTAATACAATGAACTGTTTAT
>CAYVLG010000119.1:0-4328 GCA_964452345.1 uncultured Lachnospiraceae bacterium | reverse complement strand
TTGCCTGTCGTACAAAAGGGGATTGATGTGCTTAAAGAGTATGGTGTACCGTATGAAGTACACGTTTATTCCGCACATAGGACGCCTGTTGAGGCGCGAGAGTTTTCGGTAAATGCAAGAGCCGGCGGATTTGGTGTTATCATCGCCGCGGCAGGAATGGCGGCACATCTTGCGGGAGCTATTGCGGCGAATACCACTCTACCTGTTATAGGTATACCGGTAAAATCCAAAAATTTTGACGGTATGGATGCACTTTTGTCGACAGTACAAATGCCTACGGGTATTCCTGTGGCAACGGTAGCAGTTGACGGAGCTGCAAATGCCGCTTTGCTTGCAATTGAAATGCTCGCTATAAACGACGAAAGCTTGTCAAAAAAGCTTGATGAAGCAAGAGTAAGCGGAGCGGAAAAGGTTTTGAAAAAGAATGCTGAAATCTCGGCATCCTTCAATGCTTAACGCACAGGAGGCTTTATGGGGGGCTTTTTTGGCGTAGTAAGTAAGCGTGATGCAATTTCCGATGTTTTTTTCGGTACGGATTACCATTCACATCTTGGTACAAAACGCGGCGGAATGGCGTCTTATGACAGAGAGATTGGTTTGCAGCGAGAAATACATAATATAGAAAATTCTCCGTTTAGAACAAAGTTTGAAAACGTTTTTTCGGAAATGCGAGGAAATTCCGGAATCGGTTGTATAAGTGATACGCATCCTCAGCCGTTGTTGATTCGCTCGCGTATAGGAACATATGCAATTTGTATTATCGGACAAATAAACAATTCCGAAGAGCTTATAGAAAAATATGAGCTGACGACGGGCGGGCATTTCGGAGTTATGACGGGAGGAAACGTAAACTCCGTCGAGCTTGTTGCATCGTTGATAAATAAAAAGAACGATTTTTGTGAGGGTATCAAATTTGCTCAAGATGTAATAGAAGGTACCGCGGCAATACTTATTTTAAAAAATGACGGAACTATTATAGCGGCACGTGACAAGCTGGGCAGATTACCTGTTATAATAGGTAAAAACGATTACGGCTACAGTGTTTCATTTGAATCGTTTGCATTTGAAAAGCTTGAATACGAAAAGATTCGCGAGCTTGGCCCGGGTGAAATTGTTCATATCACGGCAGATACGTTGGAACAAATGGTTCCGCCGTGTGAAAATATGAAAATATGTGCTTTTTTGTGGACGTATTACGGTTATTCAACCTCGACATACGAGGGAGTTAACGTTGAAATGATGCGCTATAAAAACGGCAAAATTTTGTCTCAGCACGACAAGGAAAAAAATGTTGCACAGGATATAGATTATGTATGCGGTATGCCCGATTCCGGTACTCCGCATGCGATAGGTTATGCCAATGAAAGCAACGCCGATTTTGCACGTGCATTTATAAAATATACTCCGACGTGGATGCGCAGTTTTACGCCTTCGAGGCAGTCCGAAAGAAATAAAATAGCTAAAATGAAGCAAATTCCCGTTAAGGAGTTAATTAAGGACAAAAAGCTTCTTATCGTAGACGACTCTATTGTTCGCGGTACGCAGCTTAAGGGAACCGTTGATTTTTTGCATGAAAACGGGGCTAAAGAGGTTCATATGCGTTCGGCCTGCCCTCCGATAATGTATAGCTGTAAATATCTTAATTTCTCGCGTGCAACCGATGAATTGGAGCTTATTGCGAGACGTACAATTTTGGAGCTTGAAGGAGAGGAAGGCTTTAATTACATAGATGAATACATTTCCTCGGATACCGAAAGAGGTCAAAAATTAAGACGCGCCATAGCAGATAAATTTCATTTTGATTCATTGGAATTTCAATCGCTTGAGGGAATAATAGAGGCTATCGGACTTGAACCCTGCAAGCTGTGTACGTATTGTTGGACAGGAAAAGAATAATCAATATACTATATTTTACTTTGAAAGGAATAAAAAAATGGCAAAAAGTTTCAGTGAAAGTTACAAGGCAGCAGGAGTTGATATTACGGCGGGCTATAAAGCAGTCGAGCTTATGAAATCACATATTGCAAGAACTGTTACAGGCGGTGTTGTTTCCGACATAGGAGGTTTTGGCGGGCTTTTTGAATTGGATATTCAAAATATTCGCCGTCCCGTTCTGGTAAGCGGAACAGACGGAGTGGGTACAAAGCTTAAGCTTGCATTTATTATGGACAAGCACGATACGGTCGGTATTGACTGTGTTGCTATGTGCGTAAACGATATAATCTGCGCCGGTGCGAAGCCCCTGTTTTTCCTTGATTATATTGCTTGCGGAAAGAACGTTCCCGAAAGAATAGCTGCAATAGTTTCCGGTGTTGCCGAGGGCTGTGTGCAGGCAGGCTGTGCGCTTATAGGCGGTGAAACGGCAGAAATGCCCGGATTTTATCCCGAAGATGAATACGATCTTGCTGGATATTCCACAGGTGTAGTTGATAAAGACAAAATAATAAACAACAAGACAATGAAAGAAGGAGACATAATTATTGCACTGCCTTCCAGCGGTGTTCATTCCAACGGATTTTCATTGGTACGTAAAGTATTCAATATAGGTACAGACGATATAACGCGTCCGTGTTCGGAGCTTGGCGGAAAATCTGTCGGAGAGGTTCTTCTTACACCTACAAAAATATATGTAAAGCCAATGCTTGACTTGTTTGAAAAGGTTAACGTAAAGGCGATATCTCATATAACGGGCGGAGGCTTTTACGAAAATATTCCTAGGAGCTTTGCAAAAGGGTATTCCGCAAAAATTGAAAAAAATGCGGTACGTGTTTTACCGATATTCAACTTGATTGAAAAGACCGGAAAGATAGACAACCGCGATATGTTCAACACATTCAATATGGGTGTAGGTATGAGTGTCGTTATAGACAAAAATGATGTTGATGTTGCCATAGCTTCCTTAAATGCAAGCGGTATTGATGCCTATGTTATCGGTGAAGTTGTTGAATCCGATGACGGCGTTATAATTTGCTGAAAGCAATTAAAATCACTGAAAGGAGCGGTACATATGAGTGTTACGGATAAAGCAAGAATCGCCGTTCTTGTTTCGGGCGGAGGCACAAATCTTCAAGCATTGATTGATGCCGAAGCAAAGGGAATAATAAAAAGCGGCAAAATAGCTCTTGTAATTTCAAACAACCCAAATGCATATGCCATAACGAGAGCAGAGCGCGCAGGTATTACCGCAGTCATAGCCACAAAAAAAGAATATGGAAGTCAAGAAGCCTTTGAAGAAAAAATATTTAACGTTCTTGAAGAATACAAAATAGATCTTATCGTTCTTGCAGGCTTTATGAGTATTTTAAGTGCCGAATTTACTTCAAAATATCCAAAAAGAATAATAAATGTGCACCCGTCTCTCATTCCTTCATTTTGCGGTAAAGGCTTCTATGGCTTACACGTACACGAGGAAGCACTAAAATATGGCGTTAAGGTTACGGGAGCAACCGTTCACTTTGTAAATGAAATACCTGACGGCGGTGAAATTATTTTGCAAAAAAGTGTTTCGATAAAAAGAAATGAAACTCCCGAAAGTCTTCAGCAAAAGGTTATGAGACAGGCAGAATGGGTTATACTTCCAAAGGCTGTCGAATTGGTGGCTCATGAAATAAAAACATCAGGAAAGGTAAAACATCAATGAATAAAGTTAATAAAATCGCAGAGCTTCTCGGCGCAAACACATATCCGGGCAGAGGAATAATAATAGGAAAATCTGCTGACGGTACAAAAGCTATGATCGCGTATTTTATTATGGGACGCAGCGAAAATAGCCGTAACCGCATATTTGAACGCTTCGACGGCGGTATGCGTACCAAGGCTTTTGACGAGTCGAAGCTTTCCGACCCAAGTCTTATTATCTATAATCCGTATCTTTCAAGAAATTCTATTGATATAATCACAAACGGTGATCAAACGGATACCGTATATAATGCGCTTGAAAACGGCAAAAGCTTTGAAGATGCCCTTATGACACGTGAATTTGAACCGGACTGCCCAAACTATACTCCGAGAATTTCGGGTCTCCTTTATTACTGTTTTCCGAGAAACGTATTTAATTATTCACTTTCTATTCTTAAAAGTGCAAACGGCAACCCTGAAGCTTGCAACAGATATTTCTATCGCTATTCACCAATAAGCGGTATAGGTCACTTTATACACACTTACAAGTGTGACGGTACCCCAATTCCGTCATTTGAGGGTGAACCTGAAGTTGTTGAGCTTCCAAACACTGTCAAAGAGCTTGCGGATGTTGTATGGAATAATCTTAATTCCGACAATAAGGTATCTTTGTTTGTTCGTGCAGTACCGCTTGACGGAAGCCCTGCGGA
>CAYVLG010000118.1:0-4362 GCA_964452345.1 uncultured Lachnospiraceae bacterium | reverse complement strand
CATATATAAACAAATATGGATATTTAGTAGATGGTATAAAAGAAGAAAGTACAGAAGCACAGACAGCTTTTGTATAACCGCAAAACAGGCACAGGCATAAAAGCCCGTGCCTGTTTTTACGTTATCCGATAAGCTCTGCCGTTATCTCTCCGAAAAGTCTTTCAATGTCCTTTGCCAAAGGCGGACGCGTGCCCTCCGTCAGACAAGCCGCGCTTCCGTAGCAAACGGCATATTTAAGCATATCCGCATATCCGAGACCTTCGGCAGCAGCCGCACAAAAGCCTCCTATCGAGCTGTCGCCCGCGCCTATCGTCGAAAGAGCATGTATTTTCGGAGCGTGAGCTGCGTAGCACCCGTCCCTGCAAGCAAGAAGCGCACCGCGCGCACCCATACTTATCATAACGTTCTCGATTCCGTAGGAACGCAACGTTTCTGCAGCCGACCTTGCCCCTTCAACGGTACTTACGTCGATATCGGTATACGCCGATATTTCTTCTTCATTCGGCTTTATCAGCCACGGCTTCGCCTTAATCAGTGACGCCTTGTCAAAGGAGCGCGAATCGATAACGATTTTCGCCCCTCTCGCTTTAAGCCTGTCAAGCATTTCAATCATACCGTCAAGCCTTATTCCTTCGGGATTTCTTCCCGTTACCGTCAGAATCGCCTCTCCGTCCAAAAGCCGTGTAAGCTCCGCTTCGACTCTTTCAAGCAGTCCGTCTGCCGCCGAAAAGCCCGCAAAGCTGATACGCGTTTCGTCGGCATTATCCGTATGCAGGGTAATATTTTCTCGTATACGCCCCTCAACGGGCACCGTAACGTTGTCCATACCGTCTGCGGCAAGCTTTTTTAAGAAAGCGTCTCCGTTTTCCTTGCCCAGCACGACAAGAGCCGTGTTTTTGACGCCGTTTGCGCTCAAAGCGCGTGAAATATTTACCCCCTTGCCTCCCGCCTCAAGCGCGGTGATTTGTGCAAGATTTTCATGAAACGGCTGAAAATTTTCGGTATAGCAATGTATATCGAATGCGGGGTTCAGCGTAAGTGTGATTATCTTCATAGATCAATCCTCGATAATTTATATTTTGGGAGCGTGCTCCAGCAAATATTTTTCCGCCTCCGTGCACCATAATCCTCCGTTTGCCTTTACTATTTTCGCAAGCTCCTCATACATAGAGTTTTCCTCTCCGAGCTTTTCAAAATCGTCAATCGCAACAAGCGGAATATCCAGACCCGTATAGCACACCTTTTTCGCACCGCTCGGCTTTGCCATATCCAAAACGGCATCCGCAACGGCTCCAAGTCCGAGAATATGCGAAACTACGGCGCCCGTATTTATCTTACCCTGCTCGATAAGACCTATCGTCTGAACGGTATCCTCGGGAATACTTCCCGCCGTCCCCACAACGTGTATTCCGTCGTAATGAATACGGTAAAGATTGAGAGAACCCTGCATATCGTGCACGGCAGGACCCGCAAAAAAGTTTATACATCCGTCCTCTCGGCATATCTCTTCTGCCATTGTAAACAGCTCGGGAACGGGTACCATTACAAATACGTCGTCAAAGCCTCCGTCCGAAATACGTTTCAGCTCATCTGACGGATTTTCCATATTCGACGTATTGACATACTTAAGCTCACAGCTGTGCTTACGCGCAAATTCGGGCGTGCATTTCGATTCCGCCCAAGCAAGTCGGTCACCAGAAAGGTCCGTAACAACGGTCATCGAGGCTCCCGCATATCCGACCGCAAGCTCAACCGCGCCTATACCCATAGGACCCGCTCCGCCGAGAATTGCAATTTTTCCTCCTCTTTTGGCTCCGTCGGTACGCGTGTACGTGGAATAATCGGTGTGATACAGTCCCTTAAAGCCGCGCAGTACACAGCCCAAGGACTCAACCAAAGAGCCGCTGAAAAAATTATCCCCGCCGTAAGGAATGAGACAGCCCCTCTCCAACACTATCGAAGGAACAAGCGCATATGTGGCACTGCCTCCAACGTATTTGTAGGAATATCCCGGGTCGTAACCGCTTTCCAGCTTCAGCGCAGGCTGAATTACTATTTTTTGTCCGACGCTCCAAGAGGATTGCAAATTTTCTCCCACCTCGACAATCTCTCCGCAAAGCTCGTGACCTATTATAACGGGATTTTCGGCAATATCGGGCGGAACGCGCTTGTGCGCGGTTCCCTGCTTAACCGCCTTGTACGTGGAAGCACAGAGTGAGTCCGTAACAACTCTTATAAGAACCTCGCCGCTGCCCGTTTTCGGAAGCTCGAATTCTTCAAGCCTCATATCCATAGCACCGTATAATCTTACCGCCTTGGTTTTCATAACAAAAATTCCTTTCCGATTATATTTTACTTGACAAATAAACGCTGTTGTATTATAATTAAATCATAATATTATCAAAAAGTCAATAATCGCCGATAAATCATATAAACAATCACTTTTTACATTCAAATAAATCACAAATAATCATACATAATCAATTTTTGCAATAAAACAGAGGTAACGTCTATGATAATAAGCGAAAGGCACAGGCTTATAGTCGATGAGCTGAAAAACAACCCGCAAATCAGCGTTCGCGAGCTTTCGCACAGGCTGTTTGTCAGCGAACCGACGATAAGGCGCGACCTGACCGAGCTTCACAACAAAGGAATTATCACCAAGGTGTACGGCGGAGCCATATTAAATACCGAGGCGGCATACAGAGAAATTCCGTTCTTTTTGAGAGAAAACGAACAAAGCTCGACAAAAGCGGAAATGGGAAGGCAAGCCGCCGCTCTCGCCTATGACGGTGCGGTAATAATGCTGGACGGCTCTACCAGCGCATATCATATGGTTCCGTATCTTGCAAGACTGTCCAATCTTACGGTTATTACAAGCGGAGCAAAAACGGCAGTTGCACTCGCAGAAGCAAATATCCGAACATTCTGCACCGGAGGACAAATGATAATTCATTCGTACTCATACGTCGGAAGTCAGGCCGAAGCTTTCATACGGAATATCAACGCGGACATACTGTTTTTTTCCTGTCACGGACTCGACGGAAACGGAAAAATGACGGACAACGCAATTGAAGAAGCAAATCTGCGAAGAGTGATGTTCGCTCACAGCGCAAAAAAAATATTGCTGTGCGACAGCAGTAAGCTCGGCAAAACCTATTTTTACAATATGGGTACGGTCGACGAAATAGACGGAATAATTTCAGACGCAGTCATTCCGCCCGAGCTGATGTCACGCATAGGCAAGCACGGTCAAAAGTAAAACTGCAAAAAACATTATAATATACAGGAGATAACTATGGAAAACGAAAAATTTCAAAAGTTTGGATTAACAGAAAAGAACGGCAGACTTACAGCCGAACAGATTTCAAAAGCAAAGGCTCTCGGCGCACTCCGCGATAAAAGATATGAGGACGTTTTCAACATACGCGTTATTACCCGAAACGGACGTATAACCACCGATGAGCAGAGAGCCATCGCCGACGCCGCCGACCGTTTCGGATCTTCCGCAGTGGCGATGACAACAAGACTTACGGTAGAAATACAGGGCGTTCACTATGACGATATCCCCGCACTTATAGACTTCCTCGCCGAAAGAGGTCTTATGACGGGAGGAACGGGAGCCAAGGTCCGCCCCGTGGTCTCCTGCAAGGGCACTACCTGCGGGTTCGGTCTTATAGACACATTCGGTCTGTCGGAAAAAATACATGAACGATTTTACATCGGATATCACGATACGGTGCTTCCCCATAAATTCAAAATAGCAGTCGGAGGCTGTCCAAACAACTGCGTAAAACCGGATCTTAACGATATCGGAATAGTCGGTCAACGCATAATAAAGCATAATACGGAGCTTTGCCGCGGCTGTTCGAAATGTGCCGTAGAAAAGACCTGTCCCATGAACGCCGCCAAGCTTAAAGACGGTAAAATCTCCGTCAGCACCGACGTCTGCAATAACTGCGGAAGGTGCTTTGAAAAATGCCCGTTCGGCGTTTTTTCGACAGCGGAATGCGGATACAAAATATACATCGGCGGCCGCTGGGGCAAAAAAACAGCCGTCGGCAAGCCTCTGAATACCCTATTGTTTTCCGAAGAAGAAGTTCTCGACACAATAGAACGCGCAGTTATCCTTTTCAGAGACGAGGGCATAAAGGGCGAACGCTTTTCCGATACGGTTTCACGCCTCGGCTTCGAATACGTCGAAAAAAGTATGCTTGAAGGAAAAAAAGCATAAATATGTGTTGACATTATCAGCCTTTTATGATAGAATAGTAGGGCTTGCTAAAATTTCAAATTTATTTTCAAAGGAGGAAGTCTGAAAAATAAACCAAATGAGAGGAAGTAAAAAAGAGCGCAAGAAGG
>CAYVLG010000117.1:0-4368 GCA_964452345.1 uncultured Lachnospiraceae bacterium | reverse complement strand
TTCCGAGATCGTGCAGGAAAGCGTGCTCGGGACCCGACGAGGGGTAATCAAGTCCGCTTGCAACGGAATATACGGGAGCGGGCTCTCCGTTCTCGTCCTTCAGCATAATGCTGTTGAAGCCGTGCATTATTCCCTCCGTTCCGAAGTTAAGGCTTGCCGCGTGATCTCCGAGCTTGGCGCCTCTTCCGAGAGGCTCTACGCCGTATATATCAACGGGGTCATTCAAAAATCCCGCGAAGAAGCCTGCCGCGTTGGAACCGCCTCCCACACACGCAACTATGGCGTCGGGAAGCTCGCCCGTCATACCGGTAAACTGTTCCCTCGCCTCTATGCCGACAACGCTTTGAAAATCGCGCACCATCATCGGGAACGGGTGCGGTCCGAGCACTGAGCCGATACAGTAAATGCAGTCCTTATATTCTCTTGCATATGCCGCAAATGCCGCGTCAACAGCTTCCTTGAGCGTTTGAAGTCCGTCTGTTACCTCGATAACGTTTGCGCCGAGAATCTTCATTCTCGCAACGTTGGGCGCTTGCTTTTTTATATCTACAGCTCCCATATAAATATCGCATTCCAAGCCGAAATATGCAGCCGCGGTCGCAAGTGCAACGCCGTGCTGTCCCGCGCCTGTCTCGGCAATTACCTTTTTCTTGCCCATATATTTTGCAAGCAGTGCCTCGCCCATACAGTGATTGAGCTTATGAGCTCCCGTATGATTGAGATCCTCTCTCTTGACGTACAGCTGTACACCCGTTCCGATACTTTCGGAAAGTCTTTCCAAATATGAAATAGGCGTGGGTCTGCCCTGAAATTCCTTGCGTATTTTGCGGAGCTCGCCTATAAATTTGCTTGATTTGCATATCGTATAATATGCGTCCGTAATTTCTTTCATTGCGTCCTTTAAGTCATCGGATATATACACTCCGCCGTATTTTCCGAAATAACCGTTTTTATCGGGGTACTGCTTAAAGTAAGTATCAAAATCAACGTTATTGTATTTCATAATTATATCTCCTTAAAATAATAAATTTGTTTTTTATGAATTTTTCAGTCGGTCACATAACCGCCATCGCTTTGAAAGTATAAACATAAAATTCCCTCCCGAAATCCGTTTATATTCAGTCAAGCCGTCCTTTAAAGACAAAAAACGTCCCTGACAGAAATATAACGTTCTGTCAAGGACGAATAATACTTATCCGCGGTGCCACCTTGTTTCACGCCTGATAAAGCGTGCGCTTTGACAGGATACTGCATATCCTCGGCAATTACGTCTGCCTGCACGTCGCAGAATACTCGGAAATATGAATTTCCTTTGACTGCGCCCTCCGCGGTCCATTTGCCAAGCAGTATCCGACCCGACTCTCATCACCTCGGGCTCTCTGTGCGTTCTTGAATGACTTTATCTCCGCTTCAACGGTTTATATGATAGTATCATTATACTACTTTTCAAAAATTTTGTCAATAGCTTTTTGAATTTTTTTCAATTTTATTTTTTCAGGCATTGCAAAGGCGCTTTATATACCGCTTTTCCTTCAAAGATACCTTGCCGTCAATAGCCGTCACACAAAGGCAAAGAGTGATAACGTCAACCTTCAGCTCATCGTCAAGCAAATCAAGCACTCTCAACAGATGTTCCGTATATTCCGCCGTCTTTTCCTTGACATCGGGAGCAAGTCTAAACGACATTTTTACGGAATTGAAATCGAATCCGTCCCCGAAAAGTCTGACAAGCGCGGGATATATCAAAAGATACTCCTGTTCGTTTATTTTTCCGTCTGCTGCAATTGAACCTATTATAAATCCCGCCAATGACGTTACGGGGTCTATCCCCGGTATTGCCAGACGGTGAAGCTTTTGCATTACGGCGACGGACTTATCCGTTAGTATAATGCCCTTCTCCACGGCGGATAATTTTTCGTATGCATCACAAAGCTGTTTAAATTCAAGCATTTTTTGTTCTCCAAATTATTAAAGTATTTATTAAAGAGGCAAATCCTTTTTGATAAATCTCAAGGAGCCGACAATATATCCGATAATTCCCAATACGCCCAAAACGGCAAATTTCCAGATAAACGCAGTCGTACCGTCGATGATGGATATAACGTCGAAAAGTGAAATAATGGTTGTATAATTGAAATAATTGAGTGCGTCAAGTCTTACGACCGAAGGAATTACGGGACTTCCGAAAAGTCCGAGCATAGCCGCAACAAGCGCAAATATGCTTAATCCTCCGCCAATCGCCATTGAACGCTTGCTTCTGTCGAATATACACGAAGTAAGGAAGCAAAGTCCCGAAAGAGCCAGCAAAACGAGGAATGCTCCGACGTTAAGCAAAACCAGCTTTCCGTATGTAAGCTCAACCTCCTCGGAAATCAAAGCCAAGCACACACAGCCCGTCACGGTTGTAAGTGAGAACATCGCAAGCAAAGAGCCGATAAGGTACACCGCTTGAGTGAAAACGACCGTGCTTCTTTTCGTTGACGTTGAAAGAACGTATGCCATAGAGCCGCTGTCGACCTGACCCGAGATAAGGTTATTGGAAGCCATAATCATATATATGATGGGCAAAAGCAAGCCTGCAAGCTTATAGAAAATCGAACCGACGATCAGCGTATACAGATCCGCCTGTCCTATTTCCTCGAGCGCGTCTGAAACGGATGACGGCAGGGTTGAGAGGAAGCTTGACGAAATATCCGCCGCAAGCTCTTCTTTTTTCTCGGCGACCGCGCTACCGTATGCCTCGTCGTTTTCGTATGCTCCGTCTGTATAGTCCTGTTCCAAAAGTCCCAATTCGTAATCAAGTCTTCCGCTGTATGTAACAACTGCGGTTTGAGCCATATGCTTGACGGAATCATACGTATATCCGAAGGAATCGTATTTTTCTTTGGTAACGCCGTAAGAGGACAGCGCATCCATGAGAGCCTCAACGCTTTCGGTCTCAAGCATATTGCCCGCAAGGAACACAGCCGATCCGTTCTCCGCTCTTGAACGGCGGTAATCGGTTCTTTCTTCCGAAGAAAGGTATTCCGTAATATCGCCCGCACTTATATGAGCGATGAGCGGCATAAAATCGTATTCTTCGGGAATATCTTCTCCGTTATCTCTGTAAAAGTCGTTAAACGTTCCGTTGGGATTAAGCGTATACATAACGCTTCCGAGCATTTCAAGCGTCTCGTCGTCTTCAGCACCGCACCCCAAATCCTCGGCTCTTTGCTTTATATATTCCTGAAGCTCCTCGCACGCTGCGGTATATGCCGTCTTAACGGCTTCCTCTTGAGTAGCGGGCGAATTATCCTGCCAAGCCTTCATTGCCGCGATATATTCCTCCGTAGAGCCGTAATCGGCAATGACGGGCATTGCAGTTTGCCATTCCGTTACATCTTCGGCGTATTTTTTGCCTGCGTCTGTTTCCTGCTGCGGCATTTTACTCTGCCATACACCCATAGCGGCGGCATATTCGGCTTGACTCGAAAACGCCGATTGATCGGGCATTTGCGACAGCCACATAAGGTATGACAGCGTATCCGAGGCATTTTCCGAAAACAGCTTATCAAATTTTTCGAGTCCGTCGTCCGCATTGGCGTAATATGAAAGTGCGCGCTTCTGAAGTTGAGCATCTACCTCTTTGATTATAATGGTATCCTGAATTGAATCTTTTACCTCTCCGATATTGCCGTTTCCCGATATCAGCATTACGCACGCCAGCATAAAGCATACCGCAAACGTAATAATACCCCACATAGTTCCGTTTGCCTTGCACGACTGCTTAAACAAAGCCTTACTAAACATAAATTTTTACTCCTTTTGATTATTTTTTGAATTTAAAAGCAAGATATTTTTAAAGTGCATTTCAAGCGTATAAGGAAGCTCCGAAATAAATTTAACGTTGTAATTTTTCAAAACTCCGAGCAGTGACGCCGTCTTATCGGCACTTATTCTTATGGTAACTTGATTATATATATCCTGCAGGCGTATTTTTTCATAATTTTCTCCGAGGAAACGCCGATAATCCTCCTCGGTATGAAATTCTATTTTAAAATCCTTAACGGGACGGCTGCGAATGTCGTCCATATCGCATACGTCGGCAATGTGACCGTCGTTTATTAAAGCCACCCTGTCACAGGTTTTTTCCAGCTCGTCGAAGCTGTGACTGCTCATAAAAACAGTTTTTCCGCGGCGGTGTTCCTCTTTTATTATATCAAGAAATGTCGCGCGCATAAGCGGGTCGAGACCCGTAGTCGGCTCGTCCAAAATTATAATCGGCGCGTCGTTCATAAGCGCGGCAACCAATGCGGTTTTCTGCTTCATACCCTTGCTCATTCTTTTCAGATTTGCGCGAGGGTCAAGCTGAAGTCTTTCTATAAGCTC
>CAYVLG010000116.1:0-4411 GCA_964452345.1 uncultured Lachnospiraceae bacterium | reverse complement strand
TAGGCTTTGTCGGCAAGGATCTGCTTGCAAGCGATATGTGCCGCGAGACGGCGGTTTGCAAAACTCTTGACGGTCTCGGCTTCGGAAAATACGATATATGTATAATGATATGCGGCAGAGAGGCGGACGGCGAAGAGGCGGAACGGATAAGAACGCATATTTGCGAAAGCTATAAAGGAAAAGAGGTTTACATCATAGACGGCGGACAGGATGTATACGACTATATTTTGATAATAGAATAACGGAGACGGTATGATGGTATTTCTTTATATAACCTCGGCGGTGCTCGGCTATTTTGCCGCGGGCTTCAATCCGGCAATTACAATGTCAAAAGCCATTTATCATAAGGATATTCGGGAATGCGGGAGCGGAAACGCAGGCTTCACAAATTTTAAACGCACGTTCGGAAACAAATGGGCGTGGTGGGTGCTTGCCGCGGATTTGCTGAAGGGAGCGGCCGTTATAGGACTTTTTTCCTTTCTGTTCGGAGTTTTCGGTGCCGACAGACAGCTCGGAGCGATGTGGACGGGCGTTTTTGCCGTTCTCGGTCATGCGTATCCCGCAATGTACGGCTTTAAGGGCGGTAAGGGCTTTTTGGTAAGTCTTTCTCTTATGTGGATAACCGACCCGCTTGTAGGCCTTTCGGCTACGGTAATAATGGTAGTTTTGCTGTTGACTACAAAGTATATGTCGTTATCAACCGTCGCCGCAATGTGTCTGTGTCCTTTGCTTTTGGCATTGCGCCGTTCGTCGGCCGCGGTTGTTTGCCTGGCTTCGGTGATAGTGCTGTTTGTGGCTTGGAGACATAAGGAAAATTTCAAACGCCTGGTGCACGGCAGCGAATCAAAATTTTATTTAAAATCAAAACGGTAAGAAAAACGCTTTTACTTCCCCTTGAGAGGGAGTAAAAGCGTTTTTGCGGTATTGCCGTATTTTTCGCAAGTTCGGTTAAGCTAAAAACAGCTTAACCGAATTTGCGTTTTTCAACAAAGGTATTTAGCCGTTTGTCTTCATCGAATTTTCGTAGCTTTCGATCATCTTTTTAACCATCTGACCGCCTACGCTTCCTGCCTGCTTGGAGGTAAGGTCTCCGTTATAGCCGTTCTTGAGATTTACGCCAACCTCGCTGGCGGCCTGCATTTTAAATCTGTTGAGCGCTTCCTTTGCCTCAGGCACTACGTTCTTGTTTGCCATAGTAACTCCTTTTTATGCTTTCGCATAATTTTATCTATATTAATTGAGTATACAAAGCTTGAAGCTTTATTTTGTTTGAAATAAGCCTTTTCTTTGCACCTCTGCTATTATTTTGCGGTAAATACGGATTTTTATTTGTGGTATTGTTTGGAAATTTTAAAAATTCGGCGCACTTTTGGTCTGCACCGATGTACGTATAGATTTTGATATTGATAACATTTACGGTATTGGGGCGGAAATACGTAATTAAATTCAAAATAAACACAAAATACTTGCAAAATATCTATTGCAATTTCTTAAAAAAATGATATAATATAGTTAATACGTTTTTACTATAGGAGAGTATTATGGAAAGATATGCGTGGAAGGCGAGAGTAAAGGACGGTATGCTTGACGAATACCGTCGGCGCCACGATGAAATATGGCAAGAGATGAAGGACGTGCTCAAAGAGGCAGGAATATGCAATTACAGCATATGGAACGTCGGTGACGAGCTTTTCGGATATTATGAATGCAAAAAAGGTGTGGCATATGCCGCCAAGGTACAGGCGGAGTCTCCTGTTGTCGACAGATGGAACGAGTACATGAAGGACGTTATGGAAATGGAGCTTGACCCCGTAACGGGAGCACAGCCGATGCTGCTGGAGGTATTTCGATATGAATAATAATTCGGTTTTATACGAAAAGAGTATACCCGTCGGCGGAGAATACGATGTAATTGTCGTCGGAAGCGGACCTGCGGGCATAACCGCCTCCGTGTCTGCGGCAAGAGAGGGATGTCGGGTGCTTTTGATAGAACGCCTCGGCTGTCTCGGCGGAAATCTTACGGCGGGACACGTAAGTCCCATACTCGGAAAGGTATCGTCGGGAACGATGGCGGACGAGCTGATAGCTTTGTTTGCCGAAAGGCATAAGGCTTCGCGCGAGGTTATTACGCGTAACGGCAAAGAGGTTCATATCGACCACGAGGAGGCGAAGGCTGTTCTTGCCGAGCTTGCCGCGGACGCGGGCGTCGACTTCAGACTGTGTACTTCTCTTGCCGACGTTAAGCTCGGAGAAGGCGGTATAGAAGGAATATTCGTTTGTTCTCAGGGCGGTATGGAATTTTTCCGCGGAAAGATGTTTATAGACGCCACGGGTGACGGACAGCTTGCATTTCTCGCGGGATGTCCTTATGAGATGGGAAGAGCGGGAGACGGTGCGGTACAGCCCGCAACGCTTGAATTTGTCGTTGATAATGTTGATGAAAGCGTTGCGATAAGCGCATATGGCGGAAGCGACCCCGTAAAGCTGCCTGACGGCAAGGAGTACAGAGAGCTTTGCCGAGAAAAAAACGCGGTCGGAGAGCTTCCCGAAAACGTAAGCATAGTACGTCTTCACCGTACCTTTTACGACGGAGAGCGTTCGGTAAATGCAACACAGGTGAACGGCTTGAATACTCTTGCTTCGACGGATGTTTCGAGGGCGGAAATCGACTTGAGAGCGCAGATAAATACCGTGCTTGAGTTTTTGAAGAAATATGTTCCCGGCTACGAAAATGCGAAAATCAAATCCTCGGCAAGTGTTCTCGGCGTAAGAGAAACGAGAAGAATAATCGGAGACTACGTTTTGACGGATAAGGACGTCGAAAACGGAGCGCGCTTCGACGACGCCGTTGTACACGGCGCATGGTTTCTTATCGATATACATAATCCGCGCGGCGGAGGACAGGCAGAGGGACACTCCCATATGGCTCAGCCTTACGATATTCCGTACCGCTGTCTGCTCCCGAAGGGAGTTGATAACCTGCTTACGGCGGGAAGGTGTATATCGGGAACGCACCGTGCTCACGCTTCATACCGCGTTATGACGATATGTATGGCGACGGGTGAGGCGGCAGGCGTTGCGGCGGCACTTTCCGTACAGCGGAGCTTACCGCCTCGCGAGGTCGGTGCCGAAGCGGTTAGAGGCGTGCTTTCGGAGCGCGGCGTTTGTCTTGAATAAGCAATATAATAAGTCGGTTGTGAACGGACGCGGTGATTGAAACGTGTCCGTTCCTTTTTGCTTAAGAAATATTGCCCTAATATATTATTTGCAGATTTGTGTTGAAAATCAGACGTATTTTTGATATAATAATATATAAATTTTACGGAGAGCTTGAAGCACCCGACAAAATACGGCTCCTTTGCGCGGTCGGAGTGCGGCAAGGCTGTGCGCCTTGAGGGGGCCAAGGTTTTTTTGAAAGAACTTGACTAAAAACTTTAAAAAGGAAAAAGCCGTAACGGTTAAAACAATCACGTTTTCCGTTACCGTTAAGGGTTCCGCCCCATAAATTAATTTCGGGAAGTTTTTGGGTTCTGCCTTTTTTTCAAAAAAGGTAGACGCGTCCCCAAATCGGCTTTAAATTTTTTTGTAAAATCGGGCGTGCCGGTTGATTTATTGATGAAAATATGATACAATATTATATATGAATTTTATATTTGCGAGGTTAAAAAAGTGACGAACAAAGAAAAATTTATCGAAATTTATAATGCCTGCATAACGAGAGAGGGCGCAGACAAGCTGCTTGAGTACATAGAGTGCAAAACAGATTTTTTCACCGCGCCCGCATCGACTCGTTTTCACGGAGCCTACGAGGGTGGCTTGCTTGAGCACAGCCTTAACGTGTACGAATGCCTTTGCGATTTTGCCAAACGTCCGCGTTTCCGCGAAAAATACGGATTTGTATATACCGAGGAAAGCCTTGCGATAGCCGCTCTTCTTCACGATTTGTGCAAAACGAATTTTTATAAAACAGAAATGCGCAATGTTAAGAAAAACGGTGTATGGGAAAGTGTACCGTATTACACAATAGAAGATAATCTGCCTTACGGTCACGGTGAAAAATCCGTTTATATCATCTCGGGATTTTTGAAGCTTACGCGTGACGAGGCGTTCGCAATAAGATACCATATGGGATTTTCGGGACCCGAGGACGCAAATCAAATAGGCAAAGCATTGGAAATGTTTCCTCTTGCCTTTGCGCTTTGTGTTGCGGATATGGAGGCGTCATATTATATGGAGGGAACTCCGGCAAAATAAGGGGGAGCTATGAGTAATAATATTCCGACACCGCATATAAAGGCGGGTAAAGATGACGTGGCAAAAGTTGTTCTTATGCCGGGAGACCCGCTGCGTTCCGAATTTGTTGCGAAAAATTTTCTTGACGGCGCGAAGCTTTTCAACAACGTTCGCGGAG
>CAYVLG010000115.1:0-4417 GCA_964452345.1 uncultured Lachnospiraceae bacterium | reverse complement strand
TGAAAGCCCACCGAAATAGGAGAAAAAATCGTTATCGTACCCGCTTGGGAAAAATACGAGGCTCCCGAGGGCAAGCTCGTTGTCAGAATGGATCCGGGAATGGCTTTCGGTACGGGCAGTCACGAGACGACACGGCTTGTCATAGGTCTGCTCGAAAAGTATATACGCGGCGGACAGCGTGTGCTCGACGTGGGCTGCGGCAGCGGAATACTTGCAATATGCGCAGCAAAGCTCGGAGCAGATGTTTGCAGGGCGTATGATATAGACCCCGTTGCCGTCAAGGTCGCGAGAGAAAATATAAAGGATTCGGGGCTTGAAGACAAAGTTGCCTGCGATACATCGGATCTGCTCCGCGGAGTAGACAAATCCGGAGGTGCATACGACGTCATTTGCGCAAACATAGTTGCCGATATAATCATCAGAATGACGCCCGACGTCGGACAGCTTATGAATAAAGACTCGGTCATTCTTGCCTCCGGCATTATTTCCGAGCGCGCGGACGACGTGATTTCCTGCTTTGAGGAACACGGCTTCCGCATTATAGAACGTGCCGAGGAAAACGGCTGGTGCGCTTTGGCAGTCGGACTTGCGTAATTTCATACAAACAAAAAACCTTCCTGCTATGGGAAGGTTTTTTGCTGTCGGTATTTGTTATTTTCCGTCGGAAAAATCGTAATTGTAAAGGAAGAGACGCTTCGTATATGATGAGCGGTGCATATACAGGCGCGCGTCGGAGGAGAAAACAGAGCTTTGAGTTACGGTGATACTGCCGTTTTCGTCGCTTGAATATTCTGTTACTGTTGTCCATCTGTTAACGGGACTTGTCAATACCTTTTTGCCGCCGTCAAAAACGTATTGCTCCGAGCTTCCCGCAATGGCATAATATCCGTTGTCTCCGATAGGGGTTATAAACGAATATTTAAAATCTATGACGGTTTTCGTTTTTCCTCCGCCTGCGGCGCGTATAACTCCGTATGCTCCGCGCAGTGAAACTATGAAATGTCCGTTTTCGACCGAGCTTATGCTGCCGTAATACGGAGACAGCACCATTTCGGAGTCCGTGTTGTACAGACCCTTCATTCCGTTGTCGTTCTCAACGAGAAAATAACAGATGTCGGTGTCTGCGGAATCCGTGATTATATTTACGATATTATAGGGAACTTCGGCAACGCGCGAAAGAGTGGCGGTTTCGTCGATTGAATAGACCTCGGAGCCTGCCGACGTATTCACCGCAAGGTAGTTGTAGCCGGAGTACGCGGTGTAAGGGGAATCGGTCAGAAGGTTGCTGCCGAGCTCGAGAATTTTCAGCGCGGAGGAAGAATAATTTTCACTTGCATACGGAGCACATCTGTATATTGCGTAATACTTTCTGTAAGAGAGTATGCCTGTTTTTTCATTGTTTTTTTTAAGCTCTACCAAGCATACGGTTGTCACCGTGTCGGAGTCGAGGCTGTCCTTGGCAAGAGAGACGGCACCGTCAATCTCAAACGTGTAACTGCCGAAGTCTCCGTCGGGGCAGGGAATGGATATTACGGGCTTTGCCGTAAGCGGGTCGATTAAATCGATTACCTTTCTGTCCGTGCTTTGAGCCGTCAGCCACGATGTATTACTGCGTGATTTAATTTCAATGCTGTCGTATTCTGCGCTGATTTTTACGGACGAGAAGGGCGAAAGAACGCGGTACGAAGTAATTCCGTTTTCTGTTTTTTCCAGAATGTATGCTTCGCATTCGATATAATAGCGCGTTATTTTTGCGCCGTCCGTATTAAGTGTATATACCGACGCTCCGTCACGCGCAAAGTGGTAGTACGTTCCGCTGTTGCTTTTGTCATAAAGTGAGCTTGAAAATACTGCACAGTGTTCGTCGGACAGAGACGTTTCGTATATCATATCGCCGTATTCCGCCGTCATTATCGGTTTTCCGTAAGAATCAAGGTACGTATACGTACCGTTGACGTTTACTGCTGTTACCGCATTGCCGTTTTCTGCAACCGACGTATAAGTTCCGAGCGTTACTCCGGAGTGCACGCCGATTACGTCGACATTGTCAGAATCGCTTTTTTGAACGGAAAGGCAGTTTGCAAACATAGTCAGCGTGCCGAGCTTGTAGTCGGCGGAGGAGAGTGTAAAATGCTTTTCGGGTGAGAATACAACGCAGTAGTCGGTGTCTGTTTTTTCGTTGCGGCAAATTGCATACTGCCATATTGAAGCACGGCTGTATACATCGACTGTATCGGAGGCAATCGCCTCTCCCGACGTCGAGATTATTTTACCGTCGTCCTTATTGTAAAGGTACGTATATCCGTCTCCGTCTTTATAAAGACGGAGTATATCGATATCGGCTCCCGCGGTAAGCTTTATTCCGTCGGAGCGGAAATAGCTGTATTGAGTTTCCTCCGAGATATCTTCCGTAACGAGATATCCTTTCAGTGCAGAGCTTTCGTCGGTCGAAACCAAATTTACGGATTTGAACGGGCGGAGCGTCAGCTCGTTGCCCGATTTGTATGAAACGTCGGAATCGAGGCGCATAAGAGAAATTACCGCCTTCAGTCCGTTGCTGTTGTCGGTGAATACGAGATACGGGAGCGCGGTATTTTTCGTATCAAGCGAATAGCTTTCTCCCGAGATTGTAATTTCATCTCCGTCGGAGTTTATGAGCATATATTCCGCGCTGTCGGCGGAGCGCGCTATGTAATAATCGAAGAGCGTAACGCTTTTTTCGCTTTGAATCAGATTTTCTATGTTTTCGTAAAAATCGTTGACGCTTTGGAGAGAGGCGTAGCCCTTGCTTATTTTCTCTCCGTCCTTGACGAGGTAAAACAGGCCGTCGTCTCCGACTATCAAAATATTGTTGTAGACCTTTTGAGACACGTGGTCGTAGGACAGCTTTTCCAGGTACCCCGTGCCGACGGCAAGAGCAATTATGACCGTTGCGGCTACGAGAACAGCTATACATACAACGGCTATAAGTATATACTTCTTTTTCATATTTTTCTCCTTACGATGATTATGAAAGTGATTACGGGGATTTACGATTGTAAGAGTACAGTACCATTATATAACCTTTGAGCCGATTTGTCAATAAACGAATATTTAAGTATTTGTATCAATTCGGTTACGTAAAAAACAAGATATGCCAAAAACAGCGTGAGGTTAGGGATTTAAACGCACAGAGCACACCGTCCAAGGTAGGGGAGTGGCTTGCTCCCATAGATGGGGCTTGCTCCTCCCGCATTTACGTAACGTCAAATCGGCAGAAAGAATGTCTTTCTGCCGATTTTTGAAAATATTCTTATGAGAGCCGATCCAACGTGAGACTTGTTTTATAGTTCCGACTTATCTTCTCTTGAGGAAAACGGAAATTTTCGTTCCGTCAAGGTCGATATTGCCCGTAAATTCGGGTTCGTCGGGCATTTTTATTTCTGCAAGAAGGTCGTGCGTAAGCTGCTCGGCTTTCTCCGCAACAATGCTTTTTATAAGCTCGGATTCCGTGTCGAAGCCTATATATATCTTATCGCTGACGTCAAAGCCCGCTTCCTTGCGGAATACCTGACACTGACGGACGATGTCGCGGAGAATACCCGCTCTCTGAAGCTCCTCGGAAATAGTTACGTCCAAGGCGACAAATTCCGTATTGTTCTTATAAATCGCTATGTTGTCTGCAGGTTTGGAGTTGACGGTGAATACGTCGGGCTCGATATCCGCAATGTCGAGAACGGAAATGCTTCTTCCCGCCTTGACTTCGTCGGACAGCTTTTGCTGTTCCGCTTCGTCAAGCTCGGCAAGATATGCTTTTACGTCGTTCGCTCTGTTCTTGAGCACGCGTCCCGCCACCTTGAAATTAACGGTCAGGAAGTTGGACTCAAGAGCGTCCGCGTTTTCAAGCTGCTTGATTGCAAGTATATTCAGCTCGCTTTGGATTATGGATCCGAATGCGGCGACGGCATTTGCGTTTGCCTCGTTTGCGCTGACGAATATTGTCGGCAGCGGCTGACGTATCTTTATCTGCTTTTCGTTGCGAAGCTTGAGACCGAGAGATATAATATCTCTTGCTCTTTCTACGTTTGCGAGTATAGCGTCGTCGCTGACGTCAAGCTCGCGGCTTACCGTCGGATATTCGGTGAGGAATACCGAAACGGTGTTCTCGTCGGAGTATTTCTTTACAAATCTCTGCCACGTCGTCTCCGTGATGAACGGAATGATGGGTGCCATTACCTGCGTAATTGTCTTTATAGCGTAGAAGAGCACCGCATATGCGTTCTGCTTATCCTCGCTGTTTTCCGTGCTCCAGAAGCGAGCACGGTTTACACGGATATAAAAGTTGGAAATGTCGTTTACAAACGCCTCGAAGGCGACAACAACCTCACGGGTGGAATAATCGCTCATATATTTGTTTGCCGTCTCGATAAAGCTGTTG
>CAYVLG010000114.1:0-4418 GCA_964452345.1 uncultured Lachnospiraceae bacterium | reverse complement strand
AAAAACAGCCCGCGTAAATAACCCCCCAAAAAGCCTTAACCGTCCTCGGGTGCTTGTCCATAAATATAAGCACGCTCTCTCCGTAAAGCCCCTTTTCGGCAAGATACGAGCCGACGGAACGCGCCTCGCGCTCCGTCTGCTCAAAGCTCATATCTTCCCTGCCCGTGGAAAAAGCAACCTTGTCGGGCACTCTCTTCGCCGTTTTTTCAAGATATTCAAGAATATTTTTCTGCATTTTGTCTCCGTGTTATTCTTTCTCGGCTGTGGGATAATTTTCAGGATTAAATTCGTAGAAATCAAATCCGAGATCTTTCGACGGCTTATAGCTTTGAAGTTTTGCAAGTGTTATCAGGCACGCATTGCTCGAGCCGTCCGAGAATTTGCCTCCCAAGCGTGTTGCGTCATAATAATACCATTTGGCATCCGTATCCGTTCCCACATTCACCATAAGCCAAAAATGAGTTCCCTCGCTTGAAGGTATATTTGAATTGTCGCGCTGTATACCGATATTCTCTATTCCGAGATATTCAAAAAACGCCTTGGAAACGGAATAATACGAATAACAGTCTCCCTGCTTGCTGTTAAACGTAAGCATAGCCTCGTCTATCCAATCCTCGTTCCAATCGGCACGGTTTATATTCACAATATTCGATTCACCCACTAATGCTATGTTCGAAGCGTTGTGAGCATATTCATATACCTTGCGAACCTGCTCGCTCTTGCTCATAGAGCTTGTTATTCCCAGCTCGTTTACCTTTTTTCCGATAACCGTCATCAAATCATCTTTGCTGTACGTGGTCTTATATACCTTAACCGTCGCTTTCAGCTTTGCGGTTTTATTCGACGCGTCGGTTACGGTATACAGAACGGTATACGTTCCCTCCTTATTGAGATTGACGTTTGAATTATTCACCTTGACGGTATAGGTACCGCCGTTTCCCGTAACCTCTATCTGATTTTTCCAAGCAACGGTACCGCCGAGGTATACATATATTTTATCGGCATTTCCTTTAAGCTTTACCGAAAGACTGCCGGTACTGTTAACTTTATTGTTTGAAGCTCCGCCCGAAACGCTACTATACCCGCCGTTTCCCGAACCTCCGTCAGCGAGATCGACAATCAGCATTACCGCAGCCGCGGCAAAAACGACAGCCAGCACAACAACCGTAACCTTTATGACCGTTGACAGCAGCTTCCTGCGCTTTTTTCTTTCGTCTCTGAAATTTTTCAAATCTTCTTTATATGACAAAATCGAAATCCTCCGATATATTTTATAAAAGCCGTAAAACGGATATACATAAATATTATACACCAACCGCATATTTTTGTCAATGCAAAAAAATAACAAAACACATATTGCGGTAAAGTTTTTTTCGACCGTACCCGATTTTGCGTTATATGCAAAAAATTCCATTAGGCTTTTGGGATATTTTTACCCTCAATTACAAATAATATCCTTGAATTGAAAATTCAAACACAAAGCTCAAGGAGATTTATATATATGAAGGCTACGGGAATAGTGCGGAGAATCGACGACCTCGGAAGGATCGTCATTCCCAAAGAAATACGCCGAACAATGCGTATCCGCGAAGGCGACCCTTTGGAAATATACACCGACAGAGAGGGAGAAGTTATTTTCAAAAAATACTCTCCCATAGGCGAGCTGTCGGCGTTTGCGGCAAAATATGCCGAAACGCTGTACAAGACCTGCAATTTATCGATAGTTATAAGCGACAGAGACGCCGTCATCGCCAGCGCGGGAGTTTCAAGAAAAGAATATACGGACAAAAGCTTATCCGCCGAGGCGGAAAAAATCATAGAGGGGCGAGGCTTTTACAGCTGGCGCGAGGGGAGCGAAAAGCTCCCCGTCATCACAGGCTCGGACAGTCATTTTATAAGCTGTGCAATGCCGATAATCAGTGAAGGCGACGTTATCGGTTGCGTCGCGTCGGTAACGGACGGCTCGTCGGAGCGTTTGAACAAAGACGGAAGCTTCGGCACGGAAACGGAGGCAAAGCTTGTACAAGCCGCGGCAGGCTTTCTCGGCAGGCACACCGAGGCATAATTCGCGAATACGAAATACGGTTAAGCCGTACCTTTTTATGGGGTACGGCTTAACCGCTTTTTTTATCTCATTTTTCTGACGGCTGACGTCTTCTTTCTTTAAAAAATGCCCGAAGCAGTTCTCTTGCCTCGTCGCCGAGCACCTCGCCTTCAAGAATAAAGCTGTGATTGAAAGGATATGCGTTGAGATTTACAACACTGCCGCACGCGCCCGACACGCTGTCCTTACAGCCGTAGACAACGCGTTTTATTCTCGAATTTATCAAAGCGCCCGCGCACATAGGACACGGCTCCATTGTAACGTAGAGCGTGCAGTCGGAGAGACGCCAGCTCCCCAGATGCGAGCACGCCTCCTCTATCGCAATCAGCTCTGCGTGAGCCGTGGCGCGCTTACCGTTTTCTCTGTAATTACAGCCTCTGCCCACTATTTCTTCATTATTAACCACTACCGCTCCGACGGGTATCTCTCCCATTTCATACGCCTTTTCTGCAAGCGCGAGAGCCTCGAGCATATATTTTCTGTCGGTTTCGTTCATATCATTTCCTGTAATATACGTAATAGGCTATGACGGTTCGCTCCGCGCCTCCGTGCTCGAGGTCGCGTCCAGTAAGTACAACTCCGTCGCGTGAAAGAAGCTCCCATATGGAAAGCTCGTCGACGGGACAGCGAAAAAGCACGTCGGCGGAGGCGTAGACTATAAATTCATCGTTGCGTATATTCAAGCCGCCGTTGCGTCCGATAACCTCGTCGACGCCGTTTCGGTTCTCCGTTACGTATTTTATGTGCTGTCCTGCAACGGCATACGCCATTTCGCGTTTGAATTTTTTGCTGTCGGGATTTTTGCTTTTCGTCAGTTTTTTTAAAAGTCCCATTTATATTGCCTCCTTGACAACAGCCGCGCTTATCGGCGCCGCCGTACCGCCGTACACGCTTCCCGTAAGCAAATCGGTTCCCTGCGCACCGTATAAAAACGGCTCCTGCGAAGCGTTGGCTATCACACTTATTTTTTCTCCGTGTCCCGTGCGGGTGTACACGATACGTGCACCGTCCGCGTATTCTACCGAAAAATCACCGTCTGAAAATACCTTTTCCTCGGCTCTTATTTTGCCGAGCAATCGGTAAAATTCCACAAGTTCTTTGCATTCCTTGCCCCACGGGAAGGTTCTTCGGCAAAACGGGTCACCGTAGCCCTCAACTCCCGCCTCGTCGCCGTAAAATACCGACGGAACACCGTATACCGTATACTGAATCGCCGCCGCAAGCTTTTGCATTTGAATTCCGCACGTTCTCTGCTCCTCCGTCAGTCTCTTCTCGGCAATAACGGAATTCGGAAGGTCGGAGACGTCCTCTCCGCGTGAACCGAGAACGGTAAGTATACGTTCCGTATCGTGCGTGCCGAGTAAGTTCATAAGGCAGTCGCACACACATTTCGGATACGACGCATAGACGGATTTCAGTATATCCGCCAAAAATTCCGCATCGCCGTCGACGACAAAGGCTATTATACCGTTACGAAGCGGATAATTCATAACGCTGTCAAGCTGTGCACCGCGCAGGTATCTACGCCTGCGGGAATATGCGGTCTTTTCGGCAGCGTTTTCCCACACCTCGCCTATGATTATTCCTTCTCCGTCCGAAGCCGATTTGACGGTGACGCGAAGCTCGTCCAAAAATTCATCCGACAGCTCGTCCGCCACATCAAGTCTCCAGCCGCCTATACCCATTTTTATATATTTTTCCGTAACGCCGTCCCGTCCCGTAAAAAATTTTCTGCAATCGGGAACGTCGTGGTTCAGCTTGGGCAATATGTCTATTCCCCACCAATTCTCGTATTCGTCGGGATATTTGCGGAATTTGTACCAATTTACGAAGGGAGAGTTTTCGTTTGAATATGCGCCCGTATTTCCGTATTTTCCGTATTTGTCAAAATACAGACTGTTATCTCCCGTATGGTTAAATACTCCGTCAAGAATTATACGTATATCCAACGCTTTCGCGCTCTCAATCAGATATTCGAGTGCTTCCGCACCGCCGAACATTTCATCTGTTTTCAGATAATTTCCCGTATCGTATTTATGGTTGGAATACGCCTCGAATATAGGGCTTAAATATATTACGCCTATTCCGAGAGACTTTAGATACGGAAGTTTTTCTGCCACTCCCCAAAGATTTCCGCCGAAAAACATATTATTTGCAAGCCTGTCACCCACCTTTTCGGGATACTGCATTATTCCGTTATACCAATCTTCGTTTAAAATTGCGTCTTCACGTATCGGAACACTCCTTTCCGACCTGCAAAATCGGTCAACGAAAATATGGTAGATCGTTCTTCCTTTAAACCAATCGGTAGTGG
>CAYVLG010000113.1:0-4459 GCA_964452345.1 uncultured Lachnospiraceae bacterium | reverse complement strand
CAATCAAGGGCTGTGAACCATGTCAGGTGGGGAACCAAGCAGCATTAAGCGGTTTACTTGATGTGCCGTGAGGTCGCCTGCTCGGAGCAGGAGATGCGAAGCTCGCGTTGAAGCGACATTCGATTTTTAGGTGTATGGTCTTATTTTACAGCTTGTTTTTTTGATGAAAGGGGGAGCTGCAAATGTATCAGGCACTTTATAGAAAATGGCGTCCGCAAAGCTTTGAAGATGTTTGCGGGCAGGAGCATATTACGTCTATTTTGAAATATGAGACGGAGCACGGAAAGTTTTCACACGCATATCTTTTTTGCGGCTCACGCGGTACGGGAAAAACTACATGTGCGAAAATACTTGCAAAAGCGGTAAATTGCGAAAGCCCCGTAAACGGAAGTCCCTGTAACGTCTGTGCCTCTTGCCGACTTATAGACAGCGGTGCGGCAACGGATGTGCTTGAAATGGATGCGGCGTCAAATAACGGTGTTGATGCTATACGAGATATAAGAGACGAGGTCGTGTATATGCCGACTGCTCTTAAATACAGGGTATACATTGTCGATGAAGTTCATATGTTAAGCGGCAGTGCATTTAACGCGTTGCTGAAGACGCTTGAGGAGCCGCCTGCACACGTTATTTTTGTACTTGCGACGACCGAGCTGCACAAGCTTCCGGCAACGATAATATCGCGCTGTCAGCGCTTCGATTTCAGACGTATTTCAACCGAAGCTCTTATTGACAGGCTTGCATATATCGCGGATAATGAAAATATAGCGTTTGAGCGCGAGGCTTTGCGTGTGATTGCCAAAACAGCACAAGGCGGAATGAGAGACGCAATAAGCCTGTTTGAGCTGTGTGCCGGAACGCAGAATAAAATAACCTTGAGTGTTGTTAACGATACTCTCGGATCGGGAGGACGTTCGAATACCGAAAATACGGTCAGAGCCATAGCAAAAGGAAATTTTGACGCTGTTTTTTCGGTCATTAACGAAGTTACTGCATCATCAAAAGATATATCTGTGTTTTGGCAGGAGCTTATGTCGTATTACAGGGATATGCTTGTTATGAAAACGACATCATCGGCGGATAAATATCTTGATCTTACCGAAAACGAATGTGAGCAGTTGAAACGTTCCTGCGAATTATTCTCAAAGCCTACCTTGCTTTGGCATTGCCGTATAATCGATGACGCTTTTTATGCTATGCAGAGAGCCGGTGCGGCAAAGCGCACGGTTGCAGAAATGGCATTAATAAAGATGAGCGACAGTATGCTTGATACATCTCCCGATGCTCTGCTGTCGAGAATAGCAAAGCTGGAAAATGCTGTTGCTTCCGGTACGCGTATTGTCACAAAAGAGACGGACACAAAGCTTGCACAGGCGGCTGCCTCAAACGAGAATGATGATATGTCGGAAACGGCGGCAGAAGCTGACGAAAATACGCCGTCAATTGCCGTATCCGAGACCGCGGAAGACACTTTAAAGATACTTCGCGGATGGAACGAGGTGGCAGAACAGGCGGCGGCGGGAGATATGGCAATATTGCCGTTTTTGAAGATGGCAAGAGCATTTACGGATGCTCGGGGAAAAATATATATACGTTTTCCGAATGATTGGGCAAAGAATATGGTTGAAAATTCAGAGGCGGCAAACGGAATTGTTGCGGCACTTTGCATTCAGCTTGGAAAAAATATCGGGGCGAAGGACGTTTGCTTCGGCGTTCTTGCAGGTGACGAAGAGGACGAAGAACTTGATGATTTGATTATTTAAAAAGGAGATATAAAAATGAGAGCAAATATTCCGAAGGGAATGGGCGGCGGTCCGCAAAATATGAATGCTATGATAAAGCAGGCTCAAAAAATGCAGGAGGATATGGCTGCACTTCAGGAGGAGCTTGACACGCGCGAATATGATATTTCTGCCGGCGGCGGAGTTGTTGGTGTAAAAATCAACGGAAAAAAAGAAATTCTTGGTATTGATATAAAGCCCGAAGTTGTTGATCCCGACGATATAGAAACACTTTCCGATATTCTTGTTGCCGCCGTAAACGAGGCGATTAAGAGAGTTGAGGATACAAACAGTACAGAAATGTCGAAAATAACGGGCAGTGTCGGCTTCCCGGGAATGTTCTGATATGACCGATTACATAGAGTCGCTTCAGGTTCTTGCCGAGCAATTTGCGCGTCTTCGCGGAGTAGGGCGTAAATCGGCAATGCGCATGGCATTTTCAGTTTTGGAGCTTGACAGTGAATCCGCCAAGAATTTTGCCGATGCAATAATCGAGGCAAAAAATAAAATACACAAATGTCCCATTTGCGGAAATCTTACTGATAAGGATGTTTGTTATGTTTGCTCCGATCTTTCTCGAGACACGGGAGTTATTTGTGTCGTTGAGGATGTAAAGGCTCTTATGTCTATCGAAAAGGTGAGAGAATATAAAGGGGTTTACCATGTTCTTCATGGTGCAATTTCGCCGGTTAACGGCATTACTCCGGATAAAATAGGCTTCAAGGAACTTCTCGAAAGAGTCGGCAAAAACGACGTGAACGAGGTTATAGTTGCGACAAATCCGACTCAGGACGGAGAAGTGACTGCAATGTATATTTCAAAATATCTAAAGCCGCTCGGGGTTAAGGTTACGAGGCTGGCTTACGGTATTCCCGTCGGCTCCGAGCTCGAATATGCTGATGAGGTTACTCTTGGAAGAGCGATTGAGGGACGCCGAGACGTATAAAACAAATATGAACCGTCTTTGACATTGTTTGGTTGGAGACGGTTTTTGTCTGTGTTGAAATTAATAAACGCCGGTTTCGTAATTGAAAAATTTTTTTGCTCATATATTGTTTTGAATAAAGACTTGGAGGTAATATATGAAAAAGAAATTTCTAAAAACCGCAGCTGTGATTATGGCTGTTTTACTGCTTATGTCCTGCGGAGTTATTTTTGTGTCGGCGGATAAGACGGAAAACGGATACCCTAATATGGAGCTTGACTGTAAATCGGCTATTCTTATGGAAGCGGAAACGGGACGGATTTTATATGCCTTTAACGAAAATGAGCGTCTTCCGCCTGCTTCGGTTACAAAGGTAATGACGCTTTTGCTTGTTATGGAGGCAATAGCAGACGGAAAAATATCATATTCCGACGAGATTTCGGCAAGCGAGCACGCGTGCTCTATGGGCGGATCGCAGATTTTTCTTGAGCCCGGAGAAAAAATGTCCGTCGACGATTTACTGAAAAGTGTGGTTATAGCATCGGCAAACGATGCGGCGGTTACATTGGCGGAACATGTTGCGGGCACGGAAAAAGCATTTGTCGAGCAGATGAATTTAAAAGCTGCGGAGCTTGGAATGGAGAATACGTGCTTTGAAAATACGAACGGACTTGACGATACTACCGAAAACCACGTCACCTCAGCAAAGGATATAGCAATAATGTCCCGCGAGCTTATAAAATATCCGAAAATATTGGAATACAGCGGTATATGGATGGATACCGTGCGAAACGGAGAATTCGGTCTTACAAATACCAACCGTCTTATACGGTACTATAAGGGTGCTACGGGACTGAAAACCGGCTCTACCGCCAAGGCCGGCTTTTGCATAACCGCAACTGCCGAGCGCGACGGAATGTCGCTGATTGCCGTGATAATGGGGGCACCGAGCCGCGACGCCCGCAATTCCGCGGCAGCAGCTCTGCTTGATTACGGATTTTCAAATTTTACCGTTTTCAAAAATGATGTTTCGGCCGCCTACGGTGTAAATGTTATAAAAGGCAAAAAAAGTTTATGTGCGGCCGAAGAAGAAGGAATAATTGCCGTCATAGAAAAGAAATATGCGGGCAAGGTAGAAAAGCACATTGAGCTTTCTGAAAGTGTTAATGCTCCGATATCCGCCGGCCAAAAGCTGGGAACAGTCGAATATTCTGCAGGCGGAGAGCTTATAGCCGTTGCTGAAATATATGCACTTGAAAGTATTCCTTCTTTGGGATTTTTTGATATTTTGCTGCGGATTTTTGCTAAAATTTCTTTAAAATGAAAAAGCAGATGCAGTAAAACAGCAATAATAATGTTGTAAAAACAAATTGTTACAAAAAAAACACAAATTGTTATAAAAAAAGAATAAATTATAGTATATAATATAATTCTAATTATTTATTTGGGGGATATAAAATGACAATCGGATTGAACGATAAGTACATAAGAAGCTTTATTGATGAAAAAGAGCTTTCCGATGTACAAAAAGAAATTAGCGAAGCGCATGCAAGCCTGTTGGCGAAAAACGGAAAGGGAAACGATTTTCTCGGCTGGATAACACTTCCCGACGATTACGATAAGGAAGAGTTTGCAAGAATAAAAGCAGCTGCCGAAAAAATAAAGAAAACATGTGATGTTCTTATTGTTATCGGTATCGGCGGCTCGTATCTCGGCGCAAGAGCGGCAATAGAGTTTTTGAATTCGCCGCTTT
>CAYVLG010000112.1:0-4464 GCA_964452345.1 uncultured Lachnospiraceae bacterium | reverse complement strand
GTTGCGGCGTGCATTAAGCAGATTAACCCACGTGTCAAGGTTATCGGCGTACAGTACGACGCGGAAGGAAATCTTATAGATAATACCAATAATACAACCCCCCCAACTGATCCTACGAATCCCACCCCCGGCGAACCTTCAAATCCCACGCTTCCTTACAATCCCGAGGACGCAACAGTTGTAACCGCCGTTTACGACTCCTACACGGGTACGAAGCACAATGAAAGCCAGGATTGGTCAAAGGTATGGGATACGAGCGACAAGACGACAAAGACCACAAATAAGGGAGATTCTCTCAGCAGTACGACGGCTCATTTTGAGACCGCAACCTATATAACGTCAATCAAATATTACGCTTCGACAAACGCGAACAGAATCAGAACGAGCTACATCGAAGCTTCGACCGACGGAGTAACCTGGGTAAAGATCGCAACATTCCCGAGTGCTGTTACGGATAACTCTACCGTGGAGCTTACCGTTACCGATACTGCTACCGCATATACGTATATAAGACTTTGCCAAGCGATAAGCGGCGAGTATTGGTCAGTAGGCACGCTTGAAATTTACGGTGTTGCCGCAAATTCTTAAATCCTGCTTAAAAGCGGAATAAATTAAATCTTCGGAGCGGAGAGAAATCTCCGCTCCTCTTTTGTTTGAATAATCTTTTTTTATAAAAATACAAATTCCGTGAAAAAATGTGAAAAAGGTATTGCAATTTCGGGAAAAGTATGATATACTATTAAAGTAATGTGAGAGTGGGCTTGAAAAGGTCCACTCTTAATTGTTAATTAAATCGGTTTTGATACCGCTTGCACGGAGGTAGGAATGGCAAACGCTTCAAAAGGAATTGCGGAAAAGGTACGCGCGATTGCGGAGCCTGTTGCAGACGAGCTCGGAATATGGGTGTGGGACGTCGAATTTGTCAAGGAGGGCGCGCGCCGTGTGCTCCGCATAACGGTCGACTCCGAGGAGGGCATAGGCATTGACGACTGCGAAAAAATGCACCGTGCCGTCGACCCCCTGCTCGACGAGGCGGATTTGATTGAGGAACAGTATTATCTTGAGGTCAGCTCCCCGGGAATAGAGCGCGAGCTGAAGAACGATATCCACATCGAAGCGTGCGAGGGCTGGGACGTCGAGGTTAAGCTTTACGCGCCGAGAGACGGCTCAAAGCTGTTCCGCGGAGTTTTGCTTCCCCTCGGAGAAAACGGCGAGGTGCGCATTTCCGTCGGAGAAAACGTCGTTTCCTTCGAACGCAGTGCCGTTGCGAAGATAAATACTTATTTTGAACTTTAAAAAACACAAAGCAAAAAGGATGGACGCTTAAAAATGAACAAGGAATTTTTCGTTGCTCTCGACCTTTTGGAAAAGGAAAAGGGCATACCCAAGGAGTATATGCTTGAAAAGATAGAGGCGGCGCTTCTGTCGGCATTTAAAAAGGAATACGGAAGTAATACGCTTATGAGAGTAGCTGTTGACCCCGTGAAGGAGGACGTGCGCGTTTACCTTCAGAAAGAGGTCGTCGAGGAGGTTGTAAATCCCCAGTGCGAGATTTCTCTTGAAGACGCAAAGGCGATAAGCAAGAGATATACGCTCGGAAAAATGGTCGAGACCGAAGTCAAAACAAAAAATTTCCGCAGACTCAGTGCGGCGGCGGCAAAGTCGGTTATAATTCAGGGTATCCGCGAGGGCGAAAGAAAAGCTATGCAGGACGCATACGAGAGCAAGCGCGAGGAGATTATAACGGCGACCGTAAGCAAGATATTCCCCGAGAGCGGAAACGTTCTGCTTGATACGGGAACGGGTCACGCCACGCTTTTGAAAAGTGAACAGATTCCCGGAGAGACCTTTAACGTCGGCGACAGAATAAAAGTTTATGTTACCGAAGTAAACAAGGAGGCGAAGGGACCGCTGGTTACTTTGTCGCGCGTTCACCCGGGACTTGTGCGCAGAATATTCGAGCTTGAAATTCCCGAGATTATAGACGGCGTCGTGCTTGTCAAGGGAGTTGCGCGCGAGGCGGGCTCGAGAACGAAAATTTCCGTTATGTCGAGAGACGCGGACGTTGACGCGGTAGGCGCTTGTATCGGTAATCACGCAATGAGAATCGCGGGTATCGTCGAAGAGCTCCGCGGAGAAAAGATAGATATAGTAAAATACAGCGAGACCCCCGAGGAATACGTTGCGGAGGCACTTGCTCCCGCAGAGGTATGCTCGGTTACATTTACCGCCGAGAGGGCCTGCAAGGTTATCGTCAAGGAAGATCAGCTCTCGCTGGCTATCGGCAAGGAAGGACAAAACGCACGTCTTGCCGCAAGACTTACGGGCTTTAAGATAGATATTAAGGCTGAATAAGCACGGAGGCGGAGCGGTGCAGAATCAGAAGATAAGAAAAATCCCCGAGAGGCAGTGCCTCGGCTGTAACGAGCATAAGCCCAAAAAGGAACTGCTTCGCGTTGTGAGAACACCCGAGGGAGAAATACTCCTCGACTTTACGGGGAAAAAATCCGGAAGAGGCGCATATATCTGCCGTGACGCGGCTTGCCTTAAAAAGGCGAGAAAATCGGGGCGTATAGACAGAGCACTTAACGTAAGCATTCCCCCCGACGTCTGGGAGCGAATGGAGGGCGAGCTTTCCGAATGAATACGGCGGATTGTGAAAACACACGGCTTCTTACGTCGCTGGGACTGTGCGCCAAGGCGGGGAAGATTATATACGGTGTGCCGATGATATGCGAAGCGATGCAAAGGGGCGGAAAACATACTCTGCTGCTTGTGCTTGAGTCGTCGGACACGTCGGAAGCCACGCATAAAAAAATAACCGATAAATGTAAATTTTACGGTGTGCGCCACGTTCGCGTGACGTGCGGAGGAGCGGTTCTCGCCGAGGCGCTCGGAAAGAGCGCGTTTCTCGGAGCGGTCGCACTGACGGATGCGGGAATGTGCCGCATGATAGAAAAGTATATTTGACTTATAATACCAAATCCACGAAAGGAAGTCCCGTAAATCGGCAAGGGACACGGTGTAAAAATATGGCAGCAAATCAGGAAACAAACTTGTTGAAGGTAACGCAGTTTTCCAAGGATATCAATATGAAAAGCAAGGAGGTTTTGGAGGTTCTCGCGGGCAAGGGAATAAATCTCAAGTCCACGGCAACTCTGAAGCCCGAGCAGTTCGAGATTTTGTTTAATACGCTGACGGAGGCAAATCAGATAGATAATATAGGAAATTATCTTGACGGCGTAACTTATATTCCGGCAAAGAAGAAGGCGGCGGAGACAAAAACTTCCGAAAAAAATGCCGAGGTAAAGGCTTCGGAAAAGAAGGCGGGCGAGAGTGCAAAAGCTCCCGTTGCGGAAAGCGCGCCTGCCGCGAAAAAAACGGAGGAGACAAAGCCGACGGATGCAAAGCCCGAAGCAAAACGCGAGGAAATAAAAGCGGCGACGGAAACGAAGAATGCGGAAAAAGCTGCCGATACCGCACCTGCCGCGCCTCAAGCAAACGAGAACAAGCGTGCCGAAGTTAAGCGCGATAACGGCGAAAAACAGAGCTTTAATAAGCCCCAGAGCGCGCCTAAGGTCGCACAGCCCGAGGTCAAAAAGCCCGAGCAGAAGCCCCGTCCCGCTATGACTGCCGAGCAGAGAAGCCGCGGTCAGAGTGCCGACGAGCGGATAGAGCGTTTCACGCAGCAGAGATCCGGTCAGCAAAACAACGACAGGCAAAACAGAGGTCAGGGACAGAGAAACGGTCAGCAGAGACCGCAGGGACAGAGAAACGACCGCTTCGGCGGAGGTCAGCCTTTTGATAAGGATGACAGACAGCCGAAGGCTCCTCGCGAGACCTTCAAGCCGCAGGTTATAGTACGCGGTCAGACCGCAAAGGGCGACACTGCGCCCAAGCAGAGAGGAGCGACGCGCGTTGTAGATATGCGCGCGGGAAGCGTCGACCTTTCAAAGTACGACGAGAGACTTGACAATTTTGTGCCCGATGCCGTTGCCGACGCAAGAGGCGGAAACCAGAAGGTCAAAAAGCAGGCTCCGACAGGCCGTCAGCAGCAGAGCTTCGGCGGTAAGGGCAAGGATAAATTCAAGGGCAAGAAGTCGGTTCAGCCCGTAACCAAAGCGCCTACAAGCGTAACTCTTCCTGATGAAATAATGGTAAGCGACCTGGCGTCTCGCCTTAAGGTAACGGCGGCAGAGGTCGTCAAGAGACTTATGATGCTCGGAATGATGGTTACGGTAAACCAGACGGTTGATTACGATACCGCCGCCATAGTTGCCGACGAGCTTGGAATTGCGGCAACCAAGGAAGTTGTCGTTACCATCGAGGAAAGGCTTTTTGACGAGGAAGAGGATTCCGAGGAAAAGCTTGCTTCCCGTGCTCCCGTAGTATGCGTTATGGGACACGTCGACCACGGCAAGACTTCCACCCTCGATGCCATCCGTCACACCAAAGTAACGACTG
>CAYVLG010000111.1:0-4468 GCA_964452345.1 uncultured Lachnospiraceae bacterium | reverse complement strand
CTGGGTCCCGCTATCATATCTATCGCAACGCGTCCGAAAACCTGCTTTTTCGCCTCGGCAACGTATGCGTTTCCGGGTCCGACGATTTTGTCGACCTGCGGAACGCTCTCCGTACCGTATGCAAGCGCCGCCACCGCCTGCGCTCCGCCGACCTTGAAGATTCTGTCCACGCCCGCAACGCGCGCCGCCGCCAAAATATGCGGATTGACCTTGCCGTCCTTCTTGGGCGGAGTTACCATAATTATTTCCGAACAGCCCGCTATTTTTGCGGGAATACAGTTCATAAGCACGGACGAAGGATATGCCGCCGTACCGCCGGGAACGTAAAGACCGACCTTTTCTATCGGAATTACTTTCTGACCGATAATAACGCCGTCTCTGTCGTTTATAAGAAAACTGTTGCGCTTCTGACGGGAGTGGAAGGCATAAATATTCTCGGACGCTCTTTTGAGTACATCAAGAAATTTTTCATCCACCGAGGCTGCCGCCTCGTTTATCTCCTCCTCCGACACCTCAAGCGCGCCGAGACTTACGCCGTCAAAGCGTTCGGAAAAGGCGCGGAGAGCGGCGTCGCCGTCTTTTTTCACTTTTTCCAATATTTCCGCCACCGCCGCCTCGACGTTTACCGTACTTTCGGCTCTGGCAAATATTTCTTCCTTGGATATTTCACCGTATTTATATATCCTTATCATCGTCCCGTCCTCCGACGCAATTTTATTTTTAATTGATATTTTTTCTCACGCCGTCGCATATTGCGTTTATTTCGGCGTTCTTGAATTTATAGCTTACTTTGTTTGAAATAAGCACCGCGCTTATATCGACTATATCCTGCTTCGGCTCCAGATTGTTTTCGTAAAGGGTCTTACCCGTTTCGACGATATCGACGATAACGTCGGACAGCCCCAAAATCGGAGCAAGCTCTATGGAGCCGTTAAGCTTGATAATATCTATGTCTCTGCTTTGCTTTGCGTAAAAGCTTTTTGCGATATTCGGGAATTTCGTCGCGACGCGGAGCGTTCCGTCTCTCCTGTCGGTAAAATCCTTTTTCGCCGCAACCGCCATTCGGCATTTTCCTATACCGAGGTCGGCAAGTTCGTAAATGTCGGGAGAGTATTCCAAAATTATATCCCTTCCCGCAATGCCGATATCCGCCGCTCCGCGTTCAACGTATATAACCACGTCCGAGGGCTTTACCCAGAAATAGCGAACGCCCTTTTCCCCGTTTTCAAATATCAGCTTTCTGTTCTGTTCCTTTATGGACGGACATTCAAAGCCTGCCGCCTCAAGTATTCCGTATGCCTTTTCTCCGAGCCTTCCTTTAGGCAGAGCTATATTAATCATTTGTTTCAAGGATTTCTATGCCTCCCTTGCCGATTTTCAAAAGCTGTCTGTATTTTACGTCACCGCCGAGCGTGCGTGCGGTTCTTACGGTTTTTCCGCTCTCGACGAAAAATTTCACCGTATCGGAAACCGTTTTTGCGTCGGTACCGTCTCCGTAAAGCAGGAGAATATCGGCGTCGTAATCCCCGCTCTCCGTTCCGAATCGCTCCAGCCTGTCAAGATATACCGCAAAACCTATCGCTCCGCAGCTCTTGCCCATTTTTTTGATAAGTCTGTCGTAGCGGCCGCCCGTAAGCACGCTGTCGGGAATGCCGTTGATAAAGCCCTTGAAAATTATTCCGTCGTAATAATTGCAGTCGTTCACGACGGAAAAATCAAAGTACAGCTTTTCCGAAAGACCGTAATTTTTCATCAGCTCGCTTATTTCGCAAAGCTCGCCGTATGCCGTCCTCATTTTTTCTCCGACCGTCAGATTGCCGATAACCTCGAGAGCGTTTTCAAGGGGCATATAAATTTGCGTAAGTCCGCAGAGCGCGTCTCGCGCCTCGTCGGTCATTCCGACGCCGTCCGCAAATTTTCCGATTGCCGACGTGTTCCTGCTTTTTACAAGCTTCAGAGCCTCGGCTCTCGCCTCTCCGTCAAGCCCCGCTCCATCGAGCAGTCCCTCGATAAGCCCCATATGCGAAATATCAAGCACATATTCGTCACTTATGCTTCCGAGGCTTCTTTGAGCAAGCATTACGACCTCGCCCTCCGAGAATCTGTCCACGTCGCCGATACATTCAAGTCCCGTCTGCATTATCTCGCGGAAACCGTGACTTTCCGCCGACGTTCTGTAAACGTTTTCGTTGTAGCAAAGCTTATACGTGCCGACAAAATCCGACGGCACGTTTTTTACGATGGAAAGCGTTACGTCGGGCTTAAGCGCCATAAGCTTGCCGTCGGTATCGGTAAATGTCAGTATATTTTCGCTGACGAGAAAGCTTTTGTTGCGGGCATACAGGTCGTACTCCTCGAATTTTCCGACCTTGTACTGCGAATATCCGTATTTGCGGTAAAGCGCGCGAAGAGTATATATCGCCTTTTCGCCGCTTCTCAATACGCCGTCCGAAAAATTCATTCTTTTTTATCCTCCTTCAGCTTTTCAAGTACGGTCGAATATCCGTCCGCACCGTACAGATAACAGCGGTTGACGCGGCTTATCGTCGCCGTGCTCGCCCCCGTCTCCTCGACTATTTTATTATATACCGCCTGCTCGGACAAAAGCTTTGCAACAAGTATTCTTTGAGCAATATCCAAAATTTCCTTGCGCGTCATAAGGTCTTCGAGCAGTGCCTCGCATTCCTTTTCGTTATCTACCGCAACCAAGGCCTTTACAAGCAAATTATATCCTTCGTTTTCATGTAAATCCATAATCAAATCTCCTTTTGCTTTAACACTTTAATATGATAACACATTAAACTGCAAATGTCAATAGTTTTTTTTATTTTTCTTGATTTTTCTGCAAAAAAGCGCGGAGAACCGTAACGTCAGGCTCTCCGCGTTTTTTTATAGCAAAGACTGACCGTTTATTTTCAGATGAAAAGCAAGCCCCAATTTCTCCGCCGCCTTGCGGCAGAGTATCATTCGGTTTAAAAATATCTCGAAATATTCCATCACCGAGCTGTATTTTGTATCTATTTCTATCGAGAGAACGATTGTATCGCACATCTCTCCTATCTCAAGCTCCGCCGAAACCGCGGAATAGTTTACCCTGTCGTGAATATCGAAGGTGGACACGTCGGAGTTGCGCACTCTTGTGCGGCGAACGTCCGACTTGTCGGCAAGTATAAGCGCCGCCGCTATCGGATTTACGGGCACGCCCGTTCCCTCGTCGTGATTGCCTATCGCCGTCACCACTGCGGAAATATCCTCGGGAGGCATACCCATATTGTCGAGTATACGGAAGCTCATTATCGCCCCGCTTTGGGAATGGTCGGTTCTGTTGACGAGGTTTCCGATATCGTGCATATATGCGGCTATTTTTGCAAGCTCCACGTCGTGCTCCGAATAGCCCAGCGACGTAAGTATATATTCTACCCCCGCCGAAACCTTTCCGACGTGGGCGAAGCTGTGCTCCGTATATCCGAGTGCTATCAGGGATTCGTCCGCACGCTTTATATATTCGCGTATCGCCTTGTTTTCGGTTATATCCTTATAGGTTATCATTTTCAGCCACACTCCGTAACAGACAAATATTTTTCAACGCAGTCCGTCGATTTCCGACGGTTTTATTTTTACCATAAGCCAAACGACGTAGACCGCGACCGCCGTACCGACAACCGCCGTCCATACAACCGTCGGCATATCCCATATAACGCCTCCGCCGCATTCGGGCACGACGCCGCCCGCAAAATTATATACGGCGTGAAGAAGAACGCAGTACCATATATTCGACGTTTTGATAAGTATTACGGAGCACATTCCGCCTATCAGAAACGAATATCCTATCTGAAGCACCGTTGCTCCCACGGACGCACCCGCAAAAACGTTTACAAGGTGCACAAGCCCGAATACCGCCGAGGCTATAACTATGGATATGAACACCCCGAAACGCCTCTTGCCGAATCTGCCGAGCACCGCAGAAAAAATACAGCCTCTGAATGCCATTTCCTCAAAGAAGCCGACGCATAAGCATACCGCGGCGTACAGAATTATTTTCATCGGTTCGGCGTCGATGTATGCCCTGCCCGTAAAAAAAGTGATGAACGGAAAATTGTTTACGGCAACCGCCATACACGGAAGGAAAACCAAAAGTTTTTTTAAGTCCGTGCGCGGCTGAAGCATTTTTGAAGGCGAGAGCAGTATTATAAACAGCATACACGCAAGACCGCCGAGCAGACGGGTAGCGACCGTATACTGCATATCGCCGTACACCTCCGAAACGAATATTTTTTTTCGGAACAGTTCGACCGCCAAAAGTCCGAGGCACAGCAATACTGCCGAGACCTTGAGCACGGCGTTTTTACGCCATTCAGTCATTCTCTGCCTCCGCGCCGACGTCAGCCGTATGCTTTTTTACGGTTTTTCTTTCAAAAAGGTACAAAACAACCGCTCCCGCCAGCATTGCAAGCGCGGTAAGCTGTGA
>CAYVLG010000110.1:0-4493 GCA_964452345.1 uncultured Lachnospiraceae bacterium | reverse complement strand
CGTGCTTTCTGCAAAGCTCGGTAACGTGCTCCAAATGCTCTATCATTATATAAGGCGGGTCCTTGTAGCCGTGCTTTTTCAGATATTCGCCCGCGCCGAGTCCCCAAGCCTCATCCATTCCGACGTGTATTCTGTCGGTGCGGAAACATTTGCGGAGCTGTGTAAGCATTGCGTCGATAAGCTTATATGTTTTGTCGTGACCGACGAGAAGCACGTTTTCATTGTCGCGGTAGCCGTTAAGCCCCGGCCAGCGAAGCGCGGTTTCAAGGTGAGCCAAGGTTTGTATACAGGGTATCAGCTCTATGCCGAACATATACGCATAATCGTCAAGCTCGCGGAGCTCCGCCTCGGTAAAGCGGCCTCTCATATGACCGAAATACGGATAATCGGGCAGTTCATACGTATCTTCGGTATAAAGCATCATAGAGTCGTAGCCCATAAGAGCAAGATAACGTATTGTCTGCTTGGCGGTCGGAATATTGTAAACGGCGTTGCGCGAATTGTCCGACATATAGCAAAGCATTTCATATTTTGCCGTTTCGCGGACAGGCTTTCCGTCTTTTATAAATGAGGAAACGTAAGAAAACGCGCGCCAAAGCTCGCAGTCACGGCTGTATTTGATTATTACGTTCTTTTTATCGCCTCCGACCTCGAGAGCGTCTCCGCGCTCCGCGGAGACCGTAACGTCAGCATCACCGTCGATAACAAGTCCTATATCTCCGCATATTTCACCGACCGCTTTAAGCTGTTCGTCGGTAAAGCCGTTAAGCTTTATTCTGTTCATAATTTATCCTCCTGTTTTTTAATCGGTATAGTCAAAATTAATATTACAGCTATATTATAGCTTGGTTTTTTTCGGGTGTCAAGCAAAAGCAAAAAAAAGGTCCGAAAATAGCAAAACTGTGTCTTATTGCATAAATGTACGCAAACGGGTCGGCGCAAGCCGACCCGTTATTTTATTTTGCCTTTCTGCGCGCGTAATAAATTATACCGCCCGCACCCATAATGACAATCGGTACGAAAATCAGTACGAAAGAAAGGAATGACGCGCCGCCCGAGGTTATCTCCTCCGTCGGTATACCGTAAACCGAAGCGGGAACGTCGCCGACCTCGGATTCATACGTAAGCGTAACCCAGCCGAGCGCATACTGTACGGCTGTTGCCGCGTCGCCCGAACGCACGTTGTAGGATTCTCCGCCAGTGAACCACACGAGCTTTGCTCCGTCGGGCGTTTCAACGGCACATGCAATCGTGTAGCTTGCAGGCTCTCCGTCACCGATAAAGGCTTCGGACGAGGTAGACATAAGCGGTATAACCGTCATATAATCCTTTGCCGTCTCGTCGACCGTTATTGCGTTTGCGTCCTTCACCGCAGGCGACAGGCTCGCAGAGTATAGTATATCGTTGCTGACATCGACGCTCGGCATAAGCTCCGACGTGACATCAGACGTTTCGCCGTCCTCGGATTCTTCGTTTTCGCACACGCTTCCCTTTTTGGCGCTCAAGCCGTATTCGGCAAGCACCGCGCAAAGGTTCGGCATATCGAGGTTATCCTCGTTCGTAACGAACGTAAGCTGACCGCCCTGCGCCAGATACTCAAGCAGGAGAAGCCGTTCAGCGTCCGAAAAATCCTCCGTCGGCATATTTATAAATATGCTTGCGGCGTCACGGGGAATTGAATTTTCGGAAATATCCAATTCGATAAGACCGAGACCGTAATACGCTCCCGACGTATCCGAAAGGCTGACCTCTCCGTGTCCCGTAAGATAATAATTTGCGGGGATTATATCCGCCGAGGTATATTCTATATAAAGGCAGAGCATATAGTCGGCGTTAAAATACACCGTCGTATCGTAAATCAGCGAATAATAATATTCGTAGTAATCGGTGCTCGAGGCAAACAGCTGACGGTAGTAGACGTATTCGCTGTACGTCATATCGGTTGCTCCGAGAGTCGCGTTTGAATATACGAACAGATTGTAATAGCTCAAATAATTAAAGCTGTCTCCGCACTCGATGACAAGGCTGTTTGCGCTTATGGAGGACGTATTTATATCTCTGTCGGTATAAAATTCGGGGGTATCGGCATAAAAAATCTTTTTCAGGCTTATTTTTTCGCTTGACGCCGCCAGCCTCGAAAGATACAGCTCGTATGCCTCGTCGCCCGTCGGCTCAAGCAGATAAACCGTCACGTCCTTGTCAAGCTCCGCAAGAAACGCCTTTGCCTCGCTTGATACGGAGCTTTTGCCTGCCGCGGTAGCGTCAAGGCTTGTAAAACGGTTCGGCACAACAGCCGCCGCGCAGGCGGCTGCCGCAGTCATCGCGACAAGCAGTACCGCCAGCCCTACGCCCGTAATTTTTTTGAGCGAAAGACACGGCTTTTTATCTTTGCGGAGATATTTACGTTCATAGGAACGCCACGTAAGGAATACGAACAGCGCCGTTACCGCCAGGAAGAAAATTATACCTTCAACGTCGAACAGACCGTACATAAAGCTGTTGCAGTGCGAAAAGATTGACAGCTCGCCTATAAACGCCTCAAGCAGTCCCGCAAAGCTCTCGGGAAACACCGCGTAGCATACTGCAAGCAGTACCGTGAGAACCGTACAGTGAGCAAGTGCCGCGGCAAGCTTTTTGGTAACAAGCAGTATAAGCGCGCCCGTTATAAGTATCAAAACGGCAAAGCCTATGAGCGACGCCAAGCGAGCCGTCGGTATAATCACGTTGGCGATACCGAGGAAATACCAGAGCACCGCGGTAACATAGCAAATACAGTAAGCAACGGCGCGTGAGCGCGACAGCTTTGCGATAAACATACATACGGCAAGCCACGCCGCCTCAAACAGCACAAGCCCCAGCAAAGCGTTATATGAGGCAATATGGTCCGTTTCGCCGAAAAAGCCCGCAAAAACTGAGTAGCACGCCATAACCGCATTCGGAAGCTCGGCAACCGCAAGCGCGGCAAAATATTTTCCGAGTACGACGTCGCGCGAACGCACGGGAAGCATTGAATATACCCCGTCGGTATCGCTTTTTCTGCGCGACGGAAATGCGTTAACCGCAATAACGGGAATAACGAGAGCCGATACAATCGACATTCCGGCACACACGGAGGCTATACTTTCCGTGGTATAAGTCAGGTTATACGCCTTAAAAATTATCGCCGATGCAAGCAGCATAGCTCCGACCGTTATATAACCGTAAAGTCTGCGGAAGGCAGAGAAAAATTCCCTTTTGAATATCGATTTCATCTTATTTTTCTACCTTTCCGTCTTTTTTTACTTTCCGCCCGACCGTCCTTTTCGAAAACCGCTCCGTCGGCTTCAGCCGAGGTCAGCGAGTAATACACGTCATCAAGCGTAAGCGTTACGGCGCGCACCGACAGCATAGGAGCGTTGATTTCCGACAGAGCCTCAAACAGCTTATCCTTCATCTGCTTGTCGGGATAATGCTCCACGCGAATCGAATGTACTCCGTTTTTCTCGGTCGAAACGATTTTTGCGCCGACCACATTACCGACGCCGTTTATCGCCGACAGCACTGCATCCGCCTCTCCGCGGACGCTTATATAAAGTTCGTTCGTGGCATTTATTTTCGCCTCGATTTCGGCTATATCGCCCTCGAGGGCGATTTTGCCTCCGCCGATGATCGCAACGTGTGAGCACAGCGGCTTTACCTCGGACGGATTCTGTGACAAAAGCACCACGGTCTTTATTTCCGCCAGCATTTCAAGCAAGGCGCGCATGCTCTCTCCCGTATCGCCGCCGAGGAAACGCAAAGGAGCTTCAAAAACTATAATTTCGGGATTTCCGATAAGAGCCGCCGCAACGGACATCAGATAACGTTTTTCGTTTCCGACTGCGGATATGAGGCGATTCTGAACGTCGTCTATACCGACAAGCTCCATAGCCTCCTTTATCTGTCTGTACCTTCTTTCGGGTTCCACGCCGAGTATTTCCCCGACAAATCCGAGATGCTCGGCAACGGTGCACGACCCGTCCGTATCGAGCACCGCGGGTACGAGACGGACTCTTTTTTTAAGGCTCGGCGAATTTGCCGTCATAAGCTCTCCGTCAACCCTCACCGTTCCCTCATCGGCATTTTCACAGCCGCAGATTATTCGGGCAAGCATACGGCGCTGTTCTCCGACGGCACCGAGAATTCCGTAAATTCCCTTTTCGGAAACGGAAAAAGAAATCCCAGAAAGTATTTTTTCGTCTCCGCAATATTTGACTATATTTTTTAATTCCAGCAAATCAGAACCTCCGCTCAATATTTTTTGCGCTTGAAATTATACATATATGATACTATATTTGTGTGTCCTCATTTTGAATATTTTTTGACGGATATATGATTTTTTGGTTTTGGTGCAAAATTAACGAATTTAGATGTTGACTTTTCCGAAAAAAAGTGCTATACTTTCAATGTACTTTTTATTTGTACACGTTAAATTTTGTTTTTCAAGGAGGAAAATGTTATGCCGGGACCAGGTG
>CAYVLG010000109.1:0-4520 GCA_964452345.1 uncultured Lachnospiraceae bacterium | reverse complement strand
CGTCATCGTGCTCCTTATTTCGGAATACGTAAGCGTATTCGGCAAAGAGCTTCGCGCGAAAAAGCAGGCGCGGTAAAAGACAAACAGCCTGTCCGGAAATTCCGAACAGGCTGTTTTTATATCCGTTTTATATCAAAGTCCGCCCATAAATTCAAATATCATATCGTCGCTTCCCTTTAAATCCTCGTGACCGAAGTCGGGATATATAACGACGGACTTATCCGACGTAATCTTATTGTACGCCGCAAACTGAGTCGACGGAGGACAAGTCGTATCCATAAGTCCCGTCGACATCATTACCTTGGCGCGTATACGCGGTGCAAGGTGCTGTATGTCTATGTAGCCGAGCTTTGTAAATATTTCGTCCTCCCTCTCGTGCCTCGGGTCGTGACTGCGGAAATAATACCGAAGTCCCTCGTAGGCATTCTTGGCAAGATCCATTTCCCACACTCTCTTATAGTCCGAAAGATACGGAAATACGGGAGCGCAAAGCTTTATTTCGGGTACCAGCGCGGCACAGGCAACCGTAAGCGCGCCTCCCTGCGAGCGACCCGTAACGCCGACGCGCGTCTCGTCCACATAGTCAAGTCCCATTACTATGCGCGCAAGCATTGCCGTATCGAGGAAAAGGTCGCGGCAAAGCAGGCTGTCGGGGTCTCCGTCAAGTCCTCGGGTGAAAGGAGTCGAATATGTATTGCCCTGACCTCCGACGTCCTCGGACTCGCCTCCCTGACCTCGGCAGTCAAGAGCGGCTACGCAGTATCCGCGCAGAACGTAGGGCAGCAGCTTGACCGAAACCTCTCCGCAGTAGCCGGCAAGGCCGTGAAAGCGCAGAACGGCGGGAATTTTTCCCTTGACGTTTTTCGGACGCGCGAAAATCGCGTGAATTTTTGCGTTTTTCGTCGAGGTGAAGGTGAGGTCGAACACATCGGCGCAGTCGGCGGCGACGGCTTTCGGGGTAAATACGGGGTGCGGGTCAATCTCATTCATTTCCTTGAGCGCTCTGTCCCAAAATTCGTCAAAATCGGCGGGACGGGGGTTTATTCCCCGATAGGTCTTGAGTTTTTCAAGAGGCATATCTACAATGGGCATAACATTTCTCCTTTGATGATTTTTATCTACGCATTCCGCGGATATGATTTACAAACTGCTGTGCCGTGCGGCCCGATATTCCGCCGTTGCGGAGCTCCCAGCGGTGAGCCTCCGTAAGAATTTCCTCATCGGTCAGACCCTCGACGCCGTTTCTGTGTGCAAGCTCGAGAACAATTCCGTCAAACTCTGTTCTCGAGGGCTTCATATAGCCTATCGACAGACCGAAACGGTTGACGAGCGACAGCTTTTCCTCAATCGTTTCCGAACGGTGAATGTCTCCGTCCGTTTCGGTATCGGTTCTGTCCTTCCACGTTTCCTTTATCAGATGACGGCGGTTTGACGTTGCGTAAATAAGCACGTTGTCGGGCTTGGTTTCGACGCCTCCCTCGATTATCGCCTTGAGATACTTATACTCTATCTCCTGCTCCTCAAAAGAGAGGTCGTCCATATAAATTATAAATTTGTAGTTTCTGTTCTTTATCTCGGAGATTATGCGCGACAGATAGCGGAATTGGTGCTTGTATATTTCAATCATTCTCAAACCGCCGTCGTAATACTTGTTTACTATCGCTTTAATGCTCGTGGATTTGCCCGTACCGCTGTCGCCGTAAAGCAGGACATTGTTGGCGGCTCTTCCGCCGACAAACGCCTCGGTATTGTCGGTAAGCATTTTCTTTTGCCTCTCGTAGCCGACCAAGTCGCCGAGGCTGACGGGCTCCATATTGGAAATGGGACGCATCGATATACCGCTTTCGCCGTCGCCTTCAAGCCTGAAAGCCTTGTTCAAGCCGTACATTCCGACGCCGTAGGCGCGGTAAAATTCGGCAACCGCCTCAAAGACCGCCTCCCCGTCCTCCGCTTTTTCTATCTGAGCCGACAGGGCGCGGACCTTTTCGCTGACGTTCTTGTTATATATCTGTTCCCTTTTGGATATCGCGCGGTAGTCGGACAGCACGGAAAAGCAGTTTATTCCGAGTTCCCGCTCTATGCGAGAAAAATCGAAATCGAACAGTCTCTTGAACACGCCGAAATCGTTGACGGCAAAGGTGTTTACCGTGCCGTCCTGTTTTCCCGCCTTCTCATAGGTCAGGCTGAACGGGTTTTCATCGGTTATAATCAGATACGTAAGATAGTTGTGCCACAAATTTTTGTCGAAGCCGTATTTTGTGGCAACTTCCAGCAGCCGCCGTATCTGAACGTATATATCCGCGCGAAGCTCCTCGCGCGAAGCTCCTCCCTCGTCAAAGCGGCGGAATATGTCCCCGAGCGACGTCAGTATACCGTCCTTTTCGTTTCCGTTATAAATGATAAGCCGTGATATTTCTCTGTACATTGCAAGCTCCGTAATTTTTCTGAATTGTTAGTGTAATTATATACCTAAAAGTACAAAAAGTCAATAGCAATACGCTTTTTTCACAATACGCTTTTTTCTTCACAATATCGACGCACGGGTCTGCCGAAGCTCGCGCCTGCGGAAGCGCATTGCGGAAATTCCGACCTTCTTTGAAAAAAATTCCGAAAAATAATTTTCGTTTTCAAAGCCTACCGTATAAGCTATTTCCTTCACCGACAGCTCGCTTTCGAGGAGCAGCCGCTGTGCCTCGGTAAGTCTCCTGTTGAGAATATACTGTTTCGGACTTATATTGAATACCTGCTTGAAATAATTTGAAAAATACATCGTGCTTATATTCATTATCGAGGCAAGCTCGCCGAGACGTATGTTTTCCTTATAATTTCTGTCTATATAATCAAGTACAGCCTCAAATTTTTTGAGGTCGTGTCTGTCGGCGCCTACGTTTGAAAAAAACGGGGCAAGCAATAAATTCATCGCTCCCTGCACCTTCAGATACGCCTCGTGCGTGTTTTCCGTATAACAGTCGACGACAATACGGAAAAGCTCCTCCGTCATCGGGACGGCGGAAACGTAATATTTATCCGACATATATCTGTAAAAATCGAATATCGGCGAGGTCGCCTGAAAATGAATGTAATATTTGTTCATTTCCCCGGCTATTTCGCTGTGCAGTACGGAAAATGCGGGGATAAAATAAATATTGCCCGGAAGAAGCTCTACAGTTTTGTCGTAAAGATGTATTTTCGCGGCTCCGCTTAAAGGCAGATAAAGTCTGTGGTACTGTATATCCCTGTGGTTTCTGTCCCACACCACGTTATTCCATTCCTCGCCGATAAGCCTGCGTTCTCCGAAAACCACGTTGTACCCGTTACCGTCAAAAATATGTCCGTTCATAGCATCACCTAATTTTTGTTAAGAAAAATGTGTATTTGGTTTATTGCAATTATTATAAACCTGTTTTATAATAAAATCAAGTACAAATCGAAAATATGTACGGCATTTTTTCGGTTTATTAAAAAAAACAATGCAAAGGAGCAGAAAAATGGCAAAAAGCAGACTCATCGGCGGATACCCCGCCATAGGAATCCGTCCCACTATCGACGGCAGAAGAGGTCCTCTGAAAGTACGCGAAGGACTTGAAGAACAGACCATGGGAATGGCGCGTGCGGCGGCAAAGCTTTTCGAGGAAAATATCAGATATTCAAACGGAGAGCCCGTCAAGGTCGTTATAGCTGACACAACGATAGGACGCGTCGCCGAGGCGGCGGCGTGCGAGGAAAAATTCAGACGCGAGGGCGTTGCCGTTACCCTGACGGTCACTCCCTGCTGGTGCTACGGTTCGGAAACTATGGACGCGGACCCGAACACAATAAAGGCGGTTTGGGGACTTAACGCAACGGAGCGTCCGGGTGCCGTATATCTTGCCTCCGTACTTGCAACACACGCTCAAAAGGGACTTCCCGCCTTCGGCATATACGGTCACGACGTTGTAGATGCCGACGACGGCACAATCGGCGACGATATCAAGGAAAAGCTCCTCCGCTTCGCACGCGCAGCGGTTGCTGCCGCAACGATGAGAGGCAAATCGTATCTTCAGATTGGTTCCATCTGTATGGGTATCGGCGGCTCAATCATAGACTCCGATTTTCTCGAGTCCTATCTCGGTCTCCGCGTCGAATCCGTGGACGAGGTCGAAATCATACGCCGAATGTCCGAAGGCATATACGACGAAAACGAATATCAAAAGGCTCTCAAGTGGGCAAAGGAAAAGTGCGTTATCGGCTTTGACAAAAACCCCGACTTTGTACGCAAGAGCGACAATGTAAAGGAAGAACAGTTTGAATTCGTCGTAAAAATGGCGGTTATCATCAAAGACCTTATGAACGGCAACCCCAATCTTCCCGAGGGACGTGAGGAAGAAGCGGTCGGTCACAACGCAATCGCCGCAGGCTTCCAGGGACAGAGACAGTGGACGGACTTTTACCCAAACGGCGACTTTGCCGAGGCGGTACTCAACACCGCGTTCGACTGGAACGGAGCGCGCGAGCCTTATATTCTCGCCACGGAAAACGAC
>CAYVLG010000108.1:0-4523 GCA_964452345.1 uncultured Lachnospiraceae bacterium | reverse complement strand
CTTTCCATATGCTTGTTCGAGGTTTCCTGCATATATACGAGCATAGCTGTCGGGCGCACGTGCCTGTAAGCGTCGGTATCGTGCCAGCGCGTTGTTCGCTTTTCGGTGTAAATCATTCCGTTTTCCTCCGAAACCGTAAAAGTATTTTACTTAAATATTATAAACTATTTTTGTGCCTTTGTCAACACGGAAGTCCCGAAAAATATATCTCGGAGCAGGGCAATATGTCAAAAATATATGGAATTTTTAAAACTTTTGACGTATAATATACGTTGTACACATAAGACTACTTGGAATAAGGAAGTAAAAGAATGAAAATATTCGTATCCTGTCCCGCAGGCAGAACCTTCGACGCTTTTTTCGGCGCAGAAAATATTCTTTTTGCCGAGAGCGCCGGCGAGGTGGTTTGGAATCCGTTCGGTCGGTTTATGACAGCCGAGGAAACCGAAAAATATATAAAAGACTGTGACGTATACGTAAGTGTCTGCGGGTCTGTACGGATTGACGAAAAAATTCTTAAGGCGGCACCCTCGCTGAAGGCGGTAATATATCTCGGCAGCAACGCACTGCCGTTCGTCTGCGAGGAGGCGTGGAAAAGAGGAATAAAGGTTCTGACGGGCGAACGGTATTATTCCGCTTCGCGTGCCGAGGGCACGCTTGCATACATACTTGCCGCACTGCGCGATATACCCGAATACAGTCAGCGGCTGAAATATAAGAGGGAATGGAAGCATTCATGGGAGAGCAACCGCGGTCTTGCGGGGAAAACGGTGGGACTTGTGAATTATAATTCGGTTGCGGAACAGCTTGCGAGACTGCTTTCGGTATTCGACGTGGAGCTTGCCGTTTACGACGAAAATATTGTTCCGTGCAGGCAAAGAAGAGCATACCGAATGACCCAGATGAGTATGAACGAGCTGTTCGCCCGTTCCGATATAATAAGCATACATTCGCCTGCGCGTGCCGACAGATACCATACGATAAATTCAACACAGCTTGCTTTTTTGAAAAAGGGTGCAATCGTGGTGGATACCTCGGACGGAGGAATTCTGAATCATACGGCTCTTGCAAGCTCTCTTGTGACGGGGAGAATATCCTCGATACTTGATTTGTATGAGAACGAAACGCTTGAAATCGATGAGTCTATTTTTTTCTTATCCAACGTGACGCTTATGCCGCATATGTCGGGCCCGACCCCGGATATCAGACGGCATATAACGAGACGGCTTTTGCAGGAATGCAGTGAATACATTTTGCACGGGATAAAACCCGTACACGCTGTGAGTCTGAACGAGATAAAACGGAGATACGGCGGAAACGGTAAAATATTTTAAAGCTATTGACATTTTTCGGCGGATAATGTATAATATCAACATATTATTTGCATCGAAAATAAGACGCCATGCCGATAAATTCATATGCCCGTGAAGAGGCTACATATAATATACCGTGATTTTTCGGAGGCGTCGTCTGCTTTGATTTATCTATATATTTATGGGAAGATTGGTATCGTTAAATGCTTAAGAAAACCGTTGAAATATTAAAAAGAATTATATGTATGACGGCAGTTTTGTGTATCTGCCTTACGGGCTGTTCGTCCAAAAAGGTAACGCACGGCGGAGGGTCATACGGCGGAAACGGAGGCGGAGGAAAAAAGAATAACGTTACGGTTACATCCGACAATAAAAATCATGGGAATTATACCAAGAGGGTAGCCCTTACCTTTGACGACGGACCGCACGTCGAAAGAACACCGAAAATTGTAGACGAGCTGTCGAAATACGGCTTTCACGCAACGTTTTTTGTCGTAGGAAACCGCGTCGACGGAACGGAGTACAGCGGTTCGGAGGCGATGATATATGCAATTAATGCCGGCAACGAGATAGGCATACACGGATATACGCACGCTTATTATTATAATAGCTGTTCGGAGGAGATTTACAAAAGCGAGCTTTCAAAGACTGCGGCGGCGATAAAAAAGTACCGCGCAGGCTATAACGTGGGAGTTATGCGCCCCATCGGAGGAGCCATAACAGACGAGAGGGCAGCAAACTGTCAGTATTCCGTGATAATCTGGGACGTGGACTCCGAGGATTGGAAAAACAGATATGAATACGGCGAAAACGAGAGCAATACCGCAAGAGCCGCAAAGGTTGATAAAATTGTCGAAAACGTTATGTCGGGCGTTAAGGACGGAAGTATAATCCTTATGCACGATATATATGAGAGTACATATGATGCCGCAAAAATAATTATTAAGCGTCTGGCGGAGGAGGGCTACGAGATAGTGACTGTTTCGGAGCTTTTGGGCAGTGAGATGACGGCAGGTCATAAATACAGCTGTAAAAAATAGTTTTTTGTGCAGGGATTTTCAAGCTTTTTGAAAAAAAGATTGGCAAAAAAATTCCTGAAAATTGTTTTTAGGGGAGGCGTCCACATTTTTTCAAAAAAGGTGGAGCCAAAAAACTTTCTGAAAAGTTTTTTCTAAAAAGTTAAACAAATAAAGTACGGAAAAAAGTTATCGTACAGCGAAACGTATTAGTGAACAAACCCGACGACGCCTACGTCGCCTTATGGGTTTGATTTTGAAAACGTACAAACAATCGAACGCAAAAAAACGGAGAGCCTGTTTGTCGGAAAAATTCCAACGCAAACCTGCTCTCCGTATTTTATTTTTCTTGCTTTTTATAAATTAAATTTTTCGGGAAGTTTTTGCGTCGCTTTTTTCAAAAAGCGACAACGCGTCCTATTACTCCGCGGAAATGATAATTTCCTTAAATTCTCTTTCGCAGAATTTTTTTCCTCCGCTGAATACGTCGTCAGTTTCGGTATAGTTTGAGCCTTCCGGCTTTGTAAGTACCTTCTGACCGCCGGCAACCGTCAGGGTGATTTTATCAGTATTAAACCATGTAAGATTATTGTCGCTGATCGACGTTATAGGCGACTTGAACGTAATGCTCTCAATATCGGTGCACCCATAAAATATCGATTCCGAATTCAGCGCGGTTATGCCTTTTCCGAAGGTTATACTTTCAAGTGCGTGACATTGTGCAAACGCTTCTCTTCCTATGCTTTCGACACTGTCGGCGAGCGTAACGCTCTTCAGCGAGTAGTTTTGCCTAAACGCTTCGTTTTCAATGGTTTTCACGCCTTCTCCGAGGGTTAAACCGATAAGATACGAATTTTCTCTGAATGCTCCGCTGTATATTGTCCTAATACCGCTGAGCGTAAGCTGTACCGAGTTGACCGACCGCAGTTCGTTTGCTATATTGTACAGGTAATATGGTTCTGCGTTTTTGTTAAGCTTGAGCGTAACGCAGTAAACTCCGTCGTCGGTACGGTTTGTGAGCATATAACGTACAGCCGCATTGACTTGCTCCGATGACATTTCGGAAGCTTCTCTTACGTCGAGATTTGCAGACGGAATGCCGGAGTTTTCGTCAAAAACAGCGGTAAGAATAAAATCGTCATACGTTATATCGGCAGTTGCATCTGCATATTCAACCGCTTCGCAGCGCCTGCAGCCTCTTTCGGCATAGCATGTTGTAAGAGTTTCGCTCCAAAGATAGCTTATTTTGTTATCGTCGTAGTCGTGTCTGCCGCAGAGGCATTCGGTTTTCAGCTGAATCTCGTCGATTTCATCTTCAAGCGCTTCGATACGGCCGAGAATATCTCCGCTGCTGTCGCTTACACCTCCGTTAAGCGCTTTGAGTGCTTCCTCCAAGGACGCAAGCTTTTCTTCAAGAGCCTGTCTGCCGTCCGTATCGAGACTGCCTACGGAGTCTGCAAGCTCTGCCAGCTTGTCCTCGATTGCCGCAATTCTTTCTTTCGTGTTGCTTCCGCATGCGCTGAAAACGACTGTAAGGCAAAGCAATGCAAGAACGCTTAAAATTCCCGCTGTTAATTTCTTTTTCATAAATACTCCTTTTAATTTTTTGCGTAATTTATATGATGTGAAATTATATCATAAACGCGCGGCAAAATCAAGTGCTTTGTATCGAAAAAATAAAAATTCTTTGTTAAAAATCTTTTTCTTGTGTTTTTTGTACTTCGGTTTTGAACATAAAAAAGAAAACGCAGAGCTTGTTTGTTGGGAAAATTCCAACGAAAACCTGCTCTGCGTATTTTTTTACTTTTATTAAATTAAGTTTTTAGGAAGTTTTTGAGACGTTTCCGAACGCGCCCATATGGGCGATAAAGCGGGGAATAAGGAGCATTAGCTACAACAGGCAAGCTTATTTTCAAAAACGTAATTGTGTTCTTACACTGTTTTTTGAGAAAAAAGTATTGACAAACGCAAATAAAAAGTGTATAATAAAGATAAAGATGGGGCGCCGATGACGGTTGCTTCCCAAATGGTTAAAGAATAACCGCCTTGGTTTCGAAGCAGAGGCGGTTATCTTTTTTTGTTTTTAAAGCAAGATATAACGGCAAATACGAGCATAGCTATTTGTAAAGCGTCGTGCCACGTTAAGTAGTCCATTGTATCACCTCCCCCGAAATCCGAGGAAGGAAAAAGATAT
>CAYVLG010000107.1:4417-4653 GCA_964452345.1 uncultured Lachnospiraceae bacterium | reverse complement strand
CAACGTCTATCGGAAAAATTTCAAACAGATTGATAAAAAGCGGAAAAAAGGTAGTGGTTGCGGCGGCGGATACCTTCCGCGCCGCCGCAATAGATCAGCTTGCAGTATGGTGCGAACGTTCGGGAGCCGAGCTTGTCAAGCAAAATGAGGGAAGCGACCCTGCCGCCGTCGTGTACGACGCGATAAGCTTTGCAAAGCGCAGAAATGCCGACGTACTTATAATAGATACCGCCGGC
>CAYVLG010000107.1:0-4407 GCA_964452345.1 uncultured Lachnospiraceae bacterium | reverse complement strand
AGAAAAATCTTATGAACGAGCTGGAAAAGATAAACCGTGTCATAGACCGAGAGCTTCCGAATGCGGTGAGAGAAAATCTTCTCGTGCTGGACGCAACGACGGGGCAAAACGCCATTATTCAGGCAAAGGAATTCAGAAACGCCGCCGATATCACGGGACTTGTGCTTAACAAGCTTGACGGTACGGCAAAGGGCGGTATTGTAATTTCCATTAAGAGCGAGCTTAATATTCCCGTTAAATTCGTCGGTGTCGGCGAGAAAATAGACGATATGCAGGAGTTTGACGGCGCGGAGTTTGTAAGCGCGCTGTTCGAGTGATATTATGAACGTAGTATTGGCGTCGAGAAACAGGCACAAAATAGCGGAGCTTCAGACTCTGCTGTCACAGCACGTGCCGAATATAAAAGTGCTGTCGCTTGACGATATAGGCTTTGAGGCGGATATAGAGGAAAACGGAAAAAGCTTTGAGGAAAATGCCTATATAAAGGCCTGTGCCGTTGCAAAAATGGGATATATAGGTCTCGGAGACGATTCTGGGCTGTCGGTGCGCGCACTCGGCGGAGAGCCGGGGATATATTCGGCGAGATATGCCGGCGAGCACGGAAACGATGGGGCAAATAACCGATTGCTGTTGGAAAGACTTTCGGATAAAACGGACAGAAGCGCAGAGTTCGTATGCGTTATTGCGTGCGTATTTCCAAACGATTTGCAAAACGCAATACTTTGCCGCGGAGCTACCGAGGGCATTATAATCAGCGAATATAGAGGAAATTGCGGATTTGGCTACGACCCGTTGTTTTATTACGAGCCTATGAAAAAGACTTTTGCCGAGATGACGGCGAGTGAAAAAAATTCCGTATCGCACAGAGGCAAAGCAATTGAACTGCTGGCGGAAAAATTAAAAAATATATAATCGGAGAAAAACAGTAGATGCTTACGTCAAAACAGAGAGCATATCTGCGCGGACTTGCAAACGGCGAGTCTGCCATAATGCAAATAGGAAAGGGCGGAATCGGTGAAAATTTGGTAAAAACCGTATCCGACGCACTTGAAGCAAGAGAGCTTATAAAGCTTACGGTGCTTGAAAACAGTATGAGCACTCCAAAGGAAACCGCAAACGAGCTGGCGGCGGCAACGGATTCTGACGTAGTCGGAGTTGTGGGAAGAAAAATAATACTTTACCGCGAATCGGTAAATAATAAAAAAATAGAGCTATGAACGGCTTTGACTTTACGAGAGTCGGTATTTACGGCGGCACGTTTGCGCCGATACACAACGGGCACGTCAGGGCGGCAAAGGCTTTTATGGAGCAGATGAAGCTGGATTACCTCTTTATAATCCCCGCATATCTTCCTCCGCATAAGCAGATAGACGCTTCAGATGACCCTTTATACAGACTGAAAATGTGCGAGCTTGCCTTCGAAGGAACGGACGGAATCGTTATTTCCGACTGTGAGATAGCACGCGGAGGCAAAAGCTATACCTATGATACCTTAAAGGAGCTTGAGCGTCCCGACACACGGCTTTTTTTGCTGCTTGGGACCGATATGGTGCTGACGTTCGATACGTGGTACAGATTCGAGGATATACTCAAGATGTGCTATCCCGTATATATGCGCAGAGAAAACGATCCGCTTATGGGCAACCGTATCGTTTCCAAAATAACCGATTACTATAAAAAATACGGCGTAATGTTCAGAAAAATAATTGCCGACCCGATAGAAATATCGTCAACGGATATTCGCAGGTCTGTAAAGGACGGAAAGGATATTTCCCGATACGTTCCGGCAAAAGTCGAAAAATTTATAAAGGAAAACGGACTTTATTGATGATAACGGAGAAAATGCTTGACGGTTTGAGAGAACGTGTCGGAAGCGAAATGTCCGAAAAACGTTTTCGCCATACGGCGGAGGTTGAAAAAATGGCGGAATATCTCGGCGGACTGTATGCCCGCGAGCTTATTCCCGAGCTTCGCGCGGCGGCACTGCTTCACGACATAACAAAGGAATATTCAACAGAGCTTCAGATAAAAATTTGCGCGGAGAGGGACATAGAGCTTGACGCCGACGCGCTGTATGCTCCCAAAACCTTGCATGCGCGCACGGCGGCGGCGCTGATAGCCGAAAAATATCCCGATTTCAATGAGCCGACGGTTATCGGCTGTGTTCGTTGGCATACAACGGGAAGAGCGGGAATGAGCCTGCCCGAAAAGCTGATATATTTAGCGGATTACATAGATATGTCGCGTACCTTTGAAGACTGTGTAAAGCTTCGTGCTATGTTTATGTCGGCACAGCCCGAGAAAATGAATGCGGACGAAAGAATGAAGCATTTGAGACGCGTGCTTATCGCTTCGTACGATATGACGGTAAAGGGGCTTCTTGCTGACGGTTTGCCGATAAGCCGAGATACGGTTGAGGCAAGAAACGAGCTGATCCGCGAGCAAATAGCGGATAAATAAAAAATAAGCCCTACGGCCTTTGTACATATTCAAAAAATAATACTGAATATGGAAAGGCGGGCTTATATGAAAGCAAATATAAAAAGAGCGGCTTTAATGTCGCTTGCCGTCGTTTTGGCGGCTATAATCGGAATTTTGGCGTTTTGCGCTTTTAAACGGGAAAAAAATGTGACGTATTCGGCGGACGTTCCGAACGAAACCGAGAAAACGGAAGATGAAATCTGCAATATACTTTTCCTCGGAGTTGACAGTCAGGCGGGGCTTTGCGACGTTATGGTGCTTGTCGGTATAAATTTCACCGAAGGTACGGTAACTGCCGTACAAATTCCGCGCGATACCTATGCGGCGTATACGTCGGCCGATTACAAAAAGCTTAACGGAGCGTATACCTCGCTAGGAGGGGCGGACAAGACAGCCGATTTTATAGGCGATTCGTTCGGAGTGGAAATACATGGTTATATGTGTATCAATCTCGATACGTTTGCGGATATTGTTGACGCCGTCGGAGGAGTCGATATAAATTTGCCTTGCAATATGTATTACAGCGATCCCGAGCAGGGGCTTTATATCAATCTCAAAAAAGGGTATACTCACCTGGACGGAAATGCGGCACGTCAGTTTGTCAGATATCGCTCGGGCTATGCTAACGGCGATCTCGGGCGTATCGACGCTCAAAAGCTGTTTTTGGCGGCTATGCTTGAAAAGCTGGTATCCGATTTTTCTCCCGCGCTTGCGCTGAAAATTTCATCGGCACTTGACGGCGTGGAAACCAATATGGAAATAACGGATGCGGTATCTTTTGCGGCGAGAGCACTGAAGCTCAAGCTTGACAGCGTTCGTATTATGACTCTGCCGGGGAAGGCTGCCGTTGCGGAAATAAGCGGAGCTTCGTATTACGTGCTTTCGAGAGCTTCGTGCGAGGAGCTTTTTAAAGCTTACTTTGACGGCGGGGAGTTTGACGGAGAGCGTGTGTTTCTGAATACCGATTATAAAAGCTTTGAAAAAATATACGCCGAATACGTTGAATATTCTGTATACAGTGTGTCCGATATTCTTGAAAACGGTATAGATTTCGGGTGAAACGGCGCATTCCGACGTAAAAATTTGAAAAAATAAAGCAAATAACGGATTTTTACTTGACAAATCCGCCGTTTTGCATTACAATGTAAGATAATAAATAAAAAAGGAAGCAATTATGGAAAAAACAGAAAATAAAGAATTGAATACAAACGGCACGGAAATGCTTGACCCTCTCGACGCGAGAGGGCTTGCGGAGGCGATAGCCGATGTGCTGGATTCCAAAAAAGGACGGGACATAAAGGTTTTGCACGTTGCCGACAAAACGGTTATATCGGAATATTTTGTGCTTTGCACGGGTAATTCGAGTACGCAGATAAAGGCTCTTGCGGGAGAGGTGGAATATAAGATAGGACTTCGCGGCGTCGACGCCTACGGCATTGAGGGACGGGATAACAACTCGTGGCTCGTGCTCGATTACAGCAACGTAATAGTTCATATATTCAGCCGCGAGGCGAGAGAATTCTATAACCTCGATAAGCTTTATAACGATTGACAATAATTTAAAGGAAGATATAAAAATGAAGTACAATCATACGGAAATCGAAAAGAAATGGCAGGAATATTGGGAGAAAAACCAAACCTTTAAAACCGACGTTTGGGATTTTTCAAAGCCCAAATATTACGTCTTGGATATGTTCCCGTATCCGTCGGGAGTAGGTCTGCACGCGGGACACCCCGAGGGCTATACGGCTACGGATATCGTTTCGAGAATGAAAAGAATGCAGGGCTATAACGTTCTTCACCCGATGGGCTACGATTCCTTCGGCTTACCTGCGGAGCAGTATGCCGTAAATACGGGAAACCATCCGAACGGCTTCACTCAAAAAAACATACAGACGTTTTCAAAGCAGCTGAAGGAGCTGGGCT
>CAYVLG010000106.1:0-4668 GCA_964452345.1 uncultured Lachnospiraceae bacterium | reverse complement strand
TATTATACAAAGGGAGACGCCAACGACGCCAATGACGCAGGCTACGTTACCGCCGACCGAATATTCGGTGTCGTGGAGCTTAAGCTCCGTTACGCGGGGTATCCGACCCTTTGGCTGAGAAGCGCATTTGATTTTTAATTTACAAGCGATGAAGAAAGAGAGGTGTTTTTGATTGTCGGATACGCAAAGCAGGCTTAAAGAAAAATATAAACGCAGCCGAAGCAGGCTTATAGTCCTTCAGGGTGCGGTAATTACGGTTTTGACGCTGCTCGTGATAATTTCGGCGGTCACATATGCCTATATATCGGGTACGTATTATATCGAATATACCGAAACGGGCGATATAGATTACAAGGTTCGGCTTAAGGACAACGGTTTTTACTCAACGGATTATCTGGGTAAGGATATGACCTACGTGTCGTCTCTGGTCGACGGCATTATAGCGAATCTGAAATATGAGTTCAACACCGACGCCGAGGACAGGTATTACGATTATTCCTACAACGTCGAGGCCGAGCTTAAAATAACGGACAAGCGGTCGGGCGAGGCGATATTTGCTCCCGTTTATCCTATCAAAAGCGGGCAGAGAACAACACAGAGCACAAACGATATGCTCCGCATAAACGAGCTTGTCGTGATAGATTACGGTATGTACAACGGTCTTGCCACCGATTTTGTCAATACCTACGAGCTGACCGACGCCGTAAGCACGCTTTGCGTGCGAATGACGGTTACGGTATACGGAGACGGTACGAGCCTTGACGGGGCAACGTCAAGCGCGTATACGTCGGCACTCAATATACCGCTGGCCGACAAGACCGTCAATATAGAAATGACGTCAAGTGTTCCGACTGCCGAAAAGAAGCTTATCGCCTGTGACGCGGGAGCCGTCAGGGAGGTATTCGGAATTGCCGCGGCGGTGCTGGCTGCCGTCGACGTAATTGCGGTACTCCTGCTTATAGCTTTCGTGTGCCTGACGAGAACGAAGGATATAACGTATGCGGGCAGGATAAGAAAAATTCTTTCGCATTATAAAGCGTATATCCAAAAAATAACCGCTCCGTTTGACAAAACGGGCTATAACGTCGTTTTTGTCGATAAATTCGACGAGCTTCTCGAGATAAGAGATACGGTAAGCTCGCCTATACTGATGTACGGTGACGAAGCAAGTACCGAATTTGTTATTCCGACGGATTCGGGAATTTTGTATTGGCACGAGATAAGGCTTGAGGACGCAAAGGGCGCGGACGTCGGTTATGCGGACGGACAGCCTGACGAAAAAACGGAAGACGGCGATACCGCAGAAGAAAACGGTATGAACGGAGTTTGTGAAGCCGAATGCGGTATATCGGATTCGGCGGAAGAGCCTTCAAATGCCGAAAACGTATGTACCGAGGAATGCTCCGATACTGCCGAAGAACCGAAAGACGTATGCGGCGATGACAGCGGCATTGAGGTCATAGGCGTTGTCTGGCCGGAAAGAAAGTCGGAAAAAATATACAAGTACGACCCGAACGGCGAAAAGCTCGGCGTCGGCGACATTGTGCTTGTACCGTCTCACGATACGGCGAATGACAGAGAGGTCGTCAGGGAGGCGGAGGTTGCCTTGGCAAACCATAAAGTGTCACCCGACGAGATTGATTTTCCGCTGAAGAAAATAATCAAGGTCGTAAGGCGCAGAGCAGAGCAGGTGTTCAATTCCATGATAATGGGAGACGGAACGGATAAATAAAAATAAAATGAAAAGGAGAACCGATATGAAGAAAAAACATTTGATTTTGATGTGTATCGTGTTCTCCTTGACTTTTTGCTTTTTGTGCACGGGATATGCACAGCTTGCGGACACACTGAACATAAACGGAAGCGCGGAGGCTGCCGCACAGGATAACGTATTTATAAGCGACGCGGAGCCGTCGGCGAACAACGCCGAGGTCAAGCGTTTTATCGGAACGACGCTTTCAAGCACGGTAACGCTGAACGCGACAGCCGACGCGTCCGCGTCGGTGCACGTCAAGCTTTACAACAACAGCCCCTACGGCTATACTTTTAACGGCGTGCGGTATATCACGGGAGACGGCACATACGACAACGACGGAATAAGCTTTTCGTTAAGCGGGCTGAAAAAGGGCGACGGAATACAGCCGTACAAGGAGCTTGAATTTGATTTGATTTTTGCATATGCAAACGGCGCGGTCTCAAACAATACATTAAATTCCATACTCAATTTTGAGTTTGTGCCCGCCGACGAATATATTCCCGAAATAGCCGTCAACGACGCGTTGGACAAGTTTTACAATATTTTGAACGACCCTTACGATTTTGAAGAGCTTTCCAAGCGTATCGACGAAAGGGGAAATAAGATAAGCTCCACGTATATAGGAAACGTTGTAGGTGCGACGACCGAGGATACCGTATTTCTGAACAATCTGTTCAGCGAGGACGGCAGAAATTACCTTACGCTCGAAATAAACGGAAAAACGACGGACGTAACCGTTATAATCAAGCGCGAGGATCTTGACGGAGACGGTACCGACGAGATGACTATTTATTTGACGCCCGATCAGCTTGGAGGAACTGTATACGATGAAATAAATAATGTATATGCGTGTGTATTCAAGCTGAATGCTTCCGGAATGTGGGAGCAGGTAGGCGAGCTTTATTATGGTCACGCGCTGCAAATGTCATATGAAAATGCACAAATTTTCAATACCGATTCGATAGATACGGCTTCTTGGAGGTCAAATCAGGAATATTATGGAGTACCCTCCGAAGCAACAATCGCTAAGTTGCTTGCCGCCTGGAAAAATCAATAATCAAAAACGTGCGGGACTTTGAAAATCCCGTGCGTTTTTTCTTTGCTTTTATATATTATGAAAAATATTTTTCCAATTCCGAAAAAGTTATTGAATTATATAGAAAAATATGATATAATTAATAATAAAACATTTTTGCTTTTTCGGGAGGGGTCTTTATGATTTCTTCGGAACAAATTATCAATGCAATAAAAGATTTTTTCACGACGTATCTTGTAGAGCCCGTATGTCGGATAGGCGTTAAGGACGTTATCGACATACTGCTTCTGACGCTGGTGCTGTTCTTTATTTACAGACTTATACGCGACAGCAGGGCGTGGAAGCTGTTGGCGGGACTTGCGATAATACTGTTTATATCGATAATAGCAAGCGCGTTTGAAATGAGCGGTTTAAGCTTTATTTTCGGCAACTTCAGGCAAATAGGCATTTTGGCTGTGCTTATACTTTTTCAGCCCGAGCTTCGCCTTATGCTCGAGCGCGTCGGAAATACCTCGGTTACGGGAATTAAAAGCATAGCCTCCGAGTCACACGATTTGGCAACGCTAAACGCCGAGATTGACGGCATATGCACGGCGGTTAACGACCTGTCGCGCGACAAGGTGGGTGCGCTGATTGTAATCGAACGCTCCACAAAGCTCGGAGAATACGTAAAATCGGGCGTCTATATAGACGCGGCGATATCTCCGTATATACTCCGCAACATATTTTTCAACAAGGCGCCTCTGCACGACGGAGCCGTAATCATACGCGACAAGCGCATCTGCGCCGCAGGCTGTTTTCTGCCTCTTTCCACAAAGAACGATATAAACAAGGATCTCGGTACCCGTCACAGAGCGGCAATCGGACTTACCGAGATAAGCGACGCGCTGGTTATCGTCGTATCCGAGGAAACGGGAACGGTATCTCTGTCGATAGACGGAAACCTTGAACGCAACTTTAATTACGGTACGCTTAAGCAGGCTTTAAATACCTATCTCGCACAGCAGGGAATACCCGATGGCGTAAAGCATGCCGCCGAAAAGTCTCAGGCACATAAATCCAAGAAAAACAAAAAAGAAAAAAATAACGGTGAAAATAAGTAAGGGGGAAATAAAATGCGCAAAAAAAAGAATGCTTCCGATACTGCCGAAACGCACGACGACGGCAGCTACGTAGTTAAAAAATCGAAAAAATCAAGCATACTTGCATTTATATTCTGCCTTCTTATCGCTTTTGTCATATGGGCGTATGCCGAGGCAACGGAGAGCTCCGAGGACGAAAACGCCCCGATGTCGGATACTTCGGCTTCCGCTGCCTGCATATGTGCGGTTATGGGCGAAATATGAACGGTACGGTAACGAAATTTATCGTCGGCGGAATTTCCCTGCCTGTCTCCGACAGTGAGGAAAACGCCGTCGAAAAAGCTTCGGCAGAGCTTGGACGTGCAGGGATTAACCCTGCACGCCTTCATTTAAGTATTTACAAAAAATCGGTCGACGCGCGCAAAAAAAACGACGTGCGCATTGTTTATTCCGTTGCGGCGGAGTCTGACGCACCCGTTCCCGTCAAACGCCTTGAACGGATTAAATACAGCGTAAGCCGAATGAACACGGATGAGCCCGACGTTGTGTTCGGCGGCGAGGCGGTAAAATATCCTCCGCTTGTGGTCGGAATGGGACCCGCGGGGCTGTTCTGCGCTTTGATGCTGGCGGAAAACGGATACCGCCCCATAATCATAGACCGCGGAGACGGAATTGCCGAACGGTGCAAAAAAACGGAGATATTTTTTCGGCAGGGTATACTCGACTGCGAGTCGAACATTCAGTTCGGCGCGGGCGGTGCGGGAACCTTTTCCGACGGCAAGCTTGTAACGCGA
>CAYVLG010000105.1:0-4706 GCA_964452345.1 uncultured Lachnospiraceae bacterium | reverse complement strand
AAAGCGGTGCCGTACCATTTGGTGCGGCACCGCTGAAATTAATTAAATTATCTTTGGGGATTGGTGAAATTCCATACCGGCAGTAAAGTCTGCGAACTCTTCCGTTATCGAAGAGCCGATTGGGTGAAACTCCCATACCGACGGTAAAGTCCGGATGAGAGAAGATATTCGGTATGGCAATACCGTAAGTGAATATATATCTTCTCCCGTATTTTTTATTACAGGGAGATTTTTTATGTTAAAAAACAGCTATGACTTGAAAATAAAAAGACTTGTCGCAATGGCGATGTTTGCGGCTCTTGCATATGTAATACATTTCGTACATATCCCCGTAGGCTTTTTGAATCTCGATTTTAAGGATGTTGTTACTGCGGTGTGCGGTATGTACTTTGGTCCGCTTGCGGGCATTGCAATTGCCGTTGCCGTTCCCGTTTTGGAATTTCTGACTGTCGGAACGACGGGAGTATACGGTTTGATTATGAATGTTATCGGCAGTGTTGCTTTCGTTGGAACGGCGAGCTTGATATACCGATTCAAAAGAACGCTGTCAGGTGCGATTGTCAGTCTTGTTTCCGCGGTATTTTTGATGACGGCGGTTATGATGGCGGCGAATTTGCTGATTACGCCGTATTATATGGACGTGAGCACTTCGACCGTTGCAAGTCTTATTCCTACGCTTTTGCTTCCGTTTAACGCCGTTAAAGCTGTACTGAATGCGTCGCTTACAATGTGTGTTTATAAGCCTCTTACGGCAATTTTGCGCAAATCGGGGCTTGGCAGGGAAGTCGCCTCGGAATTGCACAAAAAAGAAAAAAACTCGGGTCTGCTCCGAGGTAGTGTTTTTGTGTACATAATAGGCGGAGGCATTGCCGTTCTGTCGCTTGTGATTATCTTTGCCGTTCTCGGCGGTACAGTCGCAATAAGCTGAATAAAAATATCCCGAGCAGTCTAAAGACTGCTCGGGAATTTGCTTTTGTTGATTATTTTGCCGCTTCTCGGCGCGCTTTCATCATTGCCTTCATACGGAGCTCAGTATTGAGAATCTTTTTGCGCAAACGAATGGACTTCGGAGTAACCTCTATGAGGTCGTCGTCGGTGATAAATTCGATTGCTTCCTCCAAGGAGAATACAATAGGCGGAGTGAGCAAAAGCTTTTCGTCCGCACCCTTGGAGCGGATAGCGGTAAGCTTCTTTTCGTCACAGGGATTGAGTGCAATATCGTCGTTCTTGGGGTTTTCTCCTACTATCATTCCCTCGTAAACGTCGGTTTGAGGCCCTACAAAGAGCTTTCCGCGCTCCTGACAGTGGAAAAGTCCGTAGCGCGTTGTAACGCCGTCCTTGGAGGCAACAAGAGAACCTGTGAATCTCATCGTGACTTCGCCTCTGTACGGCTGGTATCCGTCGAAAATCGTATTCATTATACCTTCTCCGTGTGTTGCCGTTAAAAATTCGGAGCGATATCCGAACAGACAGCGGGAGGGAATAACATATTCTACTCTCATGCGGTTTCCGAGAGGCGTCATTTCTATGAGGTCGCCTTTGCGCTGACCGAGCTTTTCGACAACAGCTCCTACATAGTCCTGCGGAACGTCGAGCGTCACGCGCTCCATAGGCTCGCATTTTACTCCGTCGATATTCTTAAAGAGCACACGCGGGTTGGAGCAAAGCATTTCATAGCCTTCGCGGCGCATTGTTTCAATCAGAATCGAAAGATGCATTTCGCCTCTTCCCGCAACCTTGAATTCTTCGGTTGTTTCGCCGTCTTCAACGCGTAAGGATACGTCCTTCAGCAATTCCTTATACAGACGGTCGCGAAGCTGACGCGACGTAACGAATTTACCTTCTTTGCCTGCAAACGGGCTGTCGTTTACCGAGAACGTCATTTCAAGAGTCGGCTCGCTGACCTTGACAAATTCAAGCGGTTCGGGAGCATTCAATGAGGTTATTGTATCTCCGATGGTTATGTTTTCGGCGCCCGAGAAGCATACGATATCGCCCATCTTTGCCTCTGTGACGGGGACGCGCACAAGACCGTCTATCTGATACAGAGAAACAATTTTTGTTCTCTTCGGAGCTTCTCCCGTATGATAGTTACAGATATATACGTCCTGGTTTTGCTTGATTTGTCCGCGCTCTATGCGACCGATTCCTATGCGTCCGACGTATTCGTTGTAGTCTATCGAGGATACGAGAAGCTGAAGCTCTCCGTTTTCGTCGCCCTCGGGAGCAGGAATATAGTCGAGTATTTTTTCAAACAAGGGAGTAAGATCCGTTCCCGGAACGCTCGGATCCTCCGTTGCCGTGCCTGCACGTCCCGAACAGTAAAGAATGGGGCTGTCAAGCTGTTCGTCCGAGGCGTTCAGGTCGAAGAGAAGCTCTAAAATTTCATCTTCGACAATGCCGAGGCGCGCGTCGGGCTTGTCTATTTTGTTTATAACGATAATAACTCTGTGATTGAGTTCGAGTGCTCTCTGAAGTACAAAACGCGTCTGAGGCATAGGACCTTCGGCGGCGTCAACCAAAAGTATAACTCCGTTTACCATTTTGAGAATACGCTCAACCTCGCCGCCGAAGTCGGCGTGACCGGGGGTGTCGATTATGTTGATTTTTACGTCTTTATAGTGAACGGCGGTATTCTTTGCAAGAATAGTGATTCCTCTTTCCTTTTCGAGGTCGCCCGAGTCCATAACGCGTGTAACCGTTTCCTGATTTTCACGGTAAATGCCGCCTTGCTTCAGCATTTCGTCAACAAGCGTGGTCTTTCCGTGGTCAACGTGTGCTATTATGGCGACGTTGCGCAGATCCTGTCTTATCATTTGTCGTTATCTCCTTAAATTTACTTTCCAACTAATTATTATACCACATTTTTTGCGGATAATAAATACTTTTTTATTACGAAATTTCAAAAAATAAATCAAAACACCTTATGCAATTTAACGAAAGAACGCCTTTGCATGCTTTAAATTTGCGCGGAGGGGCTTTAAAAAATGTAATTTTATTGACAATCGTGCATTTGTGTGATATAATATAATTTAAGATATTTGCGGAGGCAACCGATGATTAAGCTGATTATATTCGATCTTGACGGCACTATTGCCGATACGATATATTCCATACGTGACGGAGTCAATTTGGCTATGGATAAATACGGATATCCGAGACGGAGCTATGAGGATATACGGCGTGCGATAGGCAACGGAGCGCGTGAGCTTATTCGTCTGTCTCTTCCCAATGAAAAACAAGATGACGGGAAATTGATCTCTGATGTGCTTGCGGATTATAACGTATTTTACGGAGAGACCTACGCGAATATTGACGGTACCTATCCGGGTATGGACGAAGCCGTAAAAACGCTCAAGTCGCGCGGGTATAAGCTTGCCGTGCTTTCCAACAAGCAGGACGTATACGTAAAAAAGATAATGTCGCTGCTGTTCAAAAACGGTGAATTTTCATACGCGGCGGGACAAACGGAGCTTCCGAAAAAACCCGACCCGACAGCTCCGCGTATGATTGCGGATATGCTCGGAGTAAAGCCCGATGAATGTGCCTTTGTCGGAGACAGCGACGTTGACGTAAAGACCGCCCGAAATGCAGGTATGCATTCCGTTGCCTGTTCGTGGGGCTATCGTCCGAGAGAAGAGCTTTCGGGTGCGGAATATATAATAGAAAGTGCAGAGGAGCTTCTGCATATATTTAATTAAGAGGGTGTGAAAATGAAGATTGGATTTGTTTCGCTCGGCTGTCCGAAAAATCAGCTGGATACGGAGGTTATGCTTCACGAGGTTGCCGAGGCGGGGTATGAAATTACCCCCGAGGAGACCGAGGCCGACGTTGTTATAATAAATACCTGCGGTTTTATCGAGAGTGCAAAAAAGGAGTCTATAGACAATATACTCGATATAGCTTGGCTGAAAAAGCACAGAGGCTTGCAGGCGATTATCGTAACGGGCTGTCTTGCCGAAAGATACCGTGAAGGTATTCTTGAGGAGCTGCCTGAGGTTGACGCCGTGCTCGGCGTAGGCAGTATACATAATATCGTTGAGGCAATAGAGGCTGTAACGGTAAAAAAGAAAAAAGGGTCTAAAAGAAAATATACGTCCTTTGAGGATAAGGAGACTGTACGTCTCGGCGGTGACAGAATACTTACAACTCCCGATTATTACGCATATTTGAAAATTGCGGAGGGGTGCGATAACAGATGTGCGTATTGCGCTATTCCTTCAATCAGAGGAAAATTTCGCAGCAGACCTATGGAGGAGCTTGTCGCCGAGGCAAAGCAATTGGAGGCTCTCGGGGTTCGTGAGCTTTGTATTGTTGCACAGGACATCACGCGCTACGGCGAGGATTTGTACGGCGAATACAGGCTTGCCGAGCTTTTGCGTAAAATTACCGAAGAAACTCAAATACCGTGGATCAGATTGCTGTATTGCTATCCCGATAAGATAACCGACGAACTTGTTGCGGAGATAAGAGACAATCCGCGTATACTTAAATATATCGACTTGCCGATACAGCATATCAGCGACCGTATGCTGACGGCGATGAATCGTCACGGTGACAAAAAAATGATTTGCGGCGTTATAGAAAAGCTTCGCCGCGAAATTCCCGATATTACGATACGTACTACATTTATTGTCGGCTTCCCCGGAGAGACGGAGGAGGATTTCGAAGAACTTTGCGAGTTTGTTAAAAACGTTAAATTCGAG
>CAYVLG010000104.1:0-4741 GCA_964452345.1 uncultured Lachnospiraceae bacterium | reverse complement strand
TTATTTGCTGACGGAGAAACTTATGAGTATCAAATTTCAAAATAACATATTTACATTGCAGACAAAGAATTCCACGTATCAGATGAAAATCTCGGAGTACGGACATTTGCTGCATTTATATTACGGAAGCAAGATCATGGACGATGACGTTTCATATATAATTCCGCAGGTTATCCGAAGTCACGAATCGAATCCCGCCGAAGCGGGAGAGGACAGAATATATTCTCTTTGCTCGTATCCGCAGGAGTTTTCGTCGAATGACGCGGGAGACTACCGCATACCGTCCGTTGAGCTTGTCAATGCTGACGGAAGCTATTCGTTTGTCGGTAAGTATAAATCGCATAAAATATACCGCGGAAAATATTCTTTAAATACGATCCCCGCTCTTTATGCGAATGACGGAGAAGATGTTGAAAGTCTTGAAATAATTCTTGAAGACGCCGTAACTCACGTGTCGGTCAAGCTGCTTTATGCGGTATTTGCCGAAAAGAATATAATTACGCGCGCCGCGGTGCTTACAAACGGCTCCGACGGAGAGATACGATTACAGAGGTTTATGTCCGCAAGCCTTGATTTTATGATATCGGATTTTGATATGATAGAGTTCTACGGTCATCATTATTATGAGCGTCAGACAGACCGCCATGCACTTACCCACGGTATAAACGAGATAGGTTCGTTCAGGGGCAGCTCGGGACATTTTCACAATCCGTTTGCCGTAATATGCGATAAAAAAGCAGATGAGGATACGGGAAACGCATACGGCTTTTGTCTTATGTACAGCGGAAATTTCGTATTTGACGCCGAGGTTGACGGATACAGTCAGACAAGAGTGGCAATGGGTATTCATCCAAAGCAGTTTGAATTTTATATCGGGGCGGGCGAATGCTTTGAGGCTCCCGAGGTTGTTATGTGCCATTCGGAAGAAGGGCTGTCCAAGCTCAGCCACAGCTTTCACAACGTTTTCAGAGAGAATGCCTGCAACAGCAAATTCATACACAGTACTCGTCCTGTCCTTCTGAACAGCTGGGAGCCCTTCCGATTTACGTTTGACAGTGAAGGTCTTATAAAAACCGCGGAAATATCCAAGAGGCTGGGTGCAGATATGTTTGTGCTTGACGACGGCTGGTTCGGAAGCAGAAACGATGAAAGAAGCGGTCTCGGGGATTGGGAAGCGAACGAAGAAAAGATAATCGGAGGCATACCTGCGCTTGCAGACAGAATACATTCTATCGGTATGAAATTCGGACTTTGGTTTGAACCCGAAATGGTAAACGAGGATTCAAATCTTTACCGCGCTCATCCCGATTGGTGCCTTAGGATTCCCGGCAGGGAACCGTCGCGCAGCCGTCACCAGCTTTGTCTTGATTTGTCACGGCCCGATGTATGCGATTATATAATAAGTGCCGTTAATGCCGTTTTGGACAGCGGCTGCGTCGACTATGTAAAGTGGGATTATAACCGATATGTATGCGACGTTTACAGCACTTATTATCCTTCCGACAGACAGGGTGAGATATATCACAGATATATACTCGGACTGTACAGAATACTTGACGGAATAATCAAGACGCACCCGGATATTTTGTTTGAGGGCTGCAGCGGCGGAGGAGGGAGATTCGACGGCGCAATGCTGACGTATTTCCCGCAGATATGGTGCAGTGACAATACCGATGCTCCGTCACGTCTTGTAATACAGTACGGAACGTCGTTCGCATATCCCGTGTCAGCTATGGGAGCACACGTTTCCGCCTGCCCGAATAAAAAGACAAAGCGTACCGTCCCGCTTAAAACGCGTGCGATAACCGCTATGCACGGCACATACGGGTATGAGCTGGACCCCGCGAAAATGACCGAAGAGGAACTATCCGACTGTGCCGAATATACCGCATTTTACAAAAAGCATCAAAAGCTTATTTTTGAGGGCGACTATTACCGTCTTTCTTCTCCGTATGACGGAAGTATATTTACCGCTTGGGCATTCGTGTCCAAAGATAAGAACGAGGCACTCGTATGCGCGGTCACGCAGGATATATCGATATTGGATAAAAACTGCTATGTTTGCCTGCGCGGACTTGACGACGGGACTATGTATAAAATAGAACCTACGGGTCAGGTGCTCAGCGGAGCGGCTTTGAAAAATATCGGACTGCTTTTGCCGCATACGCAGCCGCAGTATTCGGCATTTTCATTTGAATTGAAAAAACTGTAAAATTACAACCGCTTTTATTATCAAAATGATAATGAAGGCGGTTCTTACGTTATAAATTTACCGTATTATTTAATGGTTATACGAATTTTTGCGGGCAGATATATAATATATTGTTATATATTGCGGAAAAGGGGGAATTTATATAGCAAAAATATCAAAGCTTAATATTTCATTTATAAATCCAAACAGTCAGGAAGAATTTGAATATATGTTAAAAAATGCCGTTGTCGAAAAGCTTAAAAATTTCGATGCAGGTCAACTGCAGAATAATCGGTCTGTTGAGGCAAATAAACGGTAGATGAAAATAGCGGCATATTGTCGAGTATCCACCGACAAAGACGAACAGTTAGACAGTTTGGAGCATCAAAAGGAATTTTTTAACGAATATGCGGTAAAAAACGGGCATAAGCTTGTGCGGCTGTATGCCGATGAAGGAATAACCGGTACATCGCTTAAGAAAAGAGAAGAATTTCAAAGGCTTATGCAGGATGCAAAATCAGGTATTTTTGAAATGGTTGCGGTAAAAGATATTTCGAGGTTTGCAAGAAATACGGTCGATTTTCTTCAAAGCATACGTACATTAAAAGCACTCGGTATAAATACCTTGTTTTTAACGGCGAATATGGAAAGCCTCGGAGAATCCGAATTTATCCTGACGGTATTCGGAGCGTTGGCACAGGAGGAAAGTGTAAATCTCTCAAAGCGCGTTAAATTCGGCAAAAAAATAAACGCCAAAAAAGGACGTGTTCCGCAGCAAATTTTCGGATATAACCGAATTGACAATTTCACCTTGGAAATCAATCCCAAAGAAGCAGAGGTGGTTAGAGAAATATATCGCCTCTATCTTGATGAAGGCGTGGGGTGCAGAACCGTAAGCGCGGAATTAAACCGTTTGGGCTTCAAAACAAAATTCGGCTGTGATTGGAATCCCCGCGGTGTGCGAAGAATCCTGACAAATCCGATTTATTGCGGAGAATACGTCAATAACAAATATGAAATAAAGGATTGCCTTGAAGGAAAGCAGGTTCTTCTTCCTGCCGAACAGAATTTTCACCATAGCAGACCCGAATGGGCAATAATTTCAAGGACTGAGTTTGACAGAGCTAAAATATTATTGGAAGAGCGAAGGAATCGGTATGATTTAAATTTGCCTATGAATGACGGAAGACACAGCGAAAAACATCTTTTCAGTACATTGATACAATGTGAACACTGCGGCAGATCGTTTTTTCAAAAGCATTATACATACGTTAATACCCGTTATTATTGGAAATGTCAAACAAACGATCAATTTACGGCAGAGAGGTGCGATAACAGAATTACCGTTACCGAGAGCGACCTTTCGGCAAAAATTTGCGGATATATTGTCTCTATGATTAAAGATAAAGAACTGTTTGTTAAAAGTGTTTTGCGCGATTTGGAAAAAAATCAGCAAAAGAGAACAAAAAATATAGCTGAAGCAGATTTGAAAAAGAAAGTCAGACAGCTTCAGGTAAAAAAAGAAAAATATGAAGAAATGTATATATCCGATATAATGACTATGTCCGAACTCAAGGAAAAGATTTTATTTGTAAATAAGGAGCTTGAAAAACTGTCGGAGCAGTCAAGACAAATCAAAATCCGAAATACGGCCGAACAAAACAGTTCCGACCGAATTCGGATATACTCCGAGGCAATTGAAAGATTTCTGAATTTTGAGACGGTTACCAACGGAGAGCTAAGAAAAATTATCAAATGTATAACCGTAAACCGTGACGGAGAAATAAAGATTTATTTTCGCAAATTTTCGGATTTTTGAGTACCTAAAACATACCTATCAGAGGTCGGCAGTAGAAGCGGTTGACCCTATAATACTCAATGCGAAGGTAAGAGAGCCTGAGGATATCTGCAATTGCTGTTGCTGCTGCGGAGATATACCGCGCGGAATTGCAGGCGGACTCGGTGAACAGCTTAACGACAGCAACGGAAGATTTCTTACCGTATCGCTCGGATTGTTTTCCGTCGTTCGCATAGTAAGACCCGCTCAATATCTCATCAGTGCTTCCGAATATTGCGTTCCCGATAAAATCTGCGTATCTTCCGAGGACGATAACCCCTGCGCCGTATTCCGTTCCATGGCTTTCCCGACGGCTGAATTTTGTCCTCCCGATTTTATACCGCCGAAAAACGACAGGACGGGAAAATGCGGCTGCGGAAATTGATTTAAAACATATAAAAAATATAAAAACCGAGCTGTCCCGAATTTTTTCGGCGGCGCTCGGTTTCGGCTTTATTCAGGTTTATTCAAAAAGCTCGTCTGATTTGCGTAAAAATGCCTGTGTCAGCGGAGACCTCGGATTGTCGAAAATTTCAGTCGGCGTTCCGAGTTCTTCTATAACTCCGTTTGCCATAAATATAACCTGATCTGAAACGTTTTTTGCAAATTCCATTTCGTGCGTTACGACTATCATTGTACATTCAGTCGATTTCAAATCACGTATAACACGCAAAACCTCACCCGTAAGCTCCGGGTCAAGGGCGCTTGTAGGC
>CAYVLG010000103.1:0-4816 GCA_964452345.1 uncultured Lachnospiraceae bacterium | reverse complement strand
GCTCCGACGATAACGACGGAAAATCCCCCGAGACTGCGTGGGCAACTCTTTCCAAGGTGAACAGCTCTATGATGTCGTCGAAAGCCGCCGTGCTCTTTGAGTGCGGAGGAGAATGGAGAGGACAGCTTGTTGCCAAAGAGGGGGTAACGTATGCCTCCTACGGCACGGGTGCGAAGCCCGTTATAATCGGCTCTGCCCAAAATTATGCCGACAGCTCCCTGTGGGAAGAAACGGACGCCGAGAATGTTTATAAATATAAATATTCGCTTAAAGGCGCGGGAAATATTGCGTTTATCGACGGTGACGGCGTAACCATGGGCTCCCGTCTTTTGAGGCTCAAGAAGGAAAATTCCGGAAGTGCGACGCTTACCGTTATAGGCGACACCTATAAGGATTTGAATACCGACCTTCAGTACATCGTCGTATATGCGAATGCCGCGATGGATGACGGTACGGTGTACGTATATTCCAAGAACGGCAACCCGGGAACAAGATTTTCGCGCATTGAAATCGGCGAAAAGGCGAACGCCGTTGCGGTTGCCGACGGTGCGACCTTTGACGGTATCGAGGTAAGGTATACGGGCGCACACGGCTTCGGCGGAAATGCCGACAACGTTACTATCCGCAACTGTGCGGTTCAGTATGTGGGCGGCTCGCTTATGGCGGATCACGTCACGCCTTACGGCAATGCAATCGAGATATACGGCGCGTGCGAAGGCTTTACCGTTGAGAACAACTATATCAACGAGATATACGATACGGGAATTACCTTCCAGATGGGCTCAAGCACGGCGGGCGACTGCGAGTACAAAAACATAAGATTTTCCGGAAATCTTATAGAACGCTGTCATTGGAGCATAGAATTTTACAATCAGCCCAAGTCGGGCACGACGCGTTCGGTCAAAAACGTAGAGATAACGGATAACATATGCCGTTACGCGGGAATGGGCTGGGCTTCCAAGTTCAGAACCGCGGAGAACGGATATTTTCTGAACGAGACCCGCGCAAATCACATATGTAGCTGGGGACTTGACGAAAACGTTGAAAACTTCGTGATAAGCGGAAATATATTCGAATATATAGACGGATTCACGATAAGAATGAACAGCGATACCTACGGTCCTGGAGACAAAAAAATCAGCATTACGAACAATACTTATATTATGAGCGGAAGCGCTCAGTTTGCAAAGGTAGGCTCGACCTATCAGTACATCGGCGACTTTACGAGAGACAGCGACCCGACAATTGCTATAATAGAATAAGCACGGCTCCGCCGAAAAGAAATTTTCGGCGGAGCATATCCCAAAAATAAAATTACGGTTAAGCATAAAGCTTACGGAGGCATCGGCAAGAGCCGATGAATGATATATGATTACAGCGACAAAGGAATATCTTGCTTCGCTCGAGGCAAGAACCAACGAAAAGAAAAGGGCAATTTTTGAATCGGTGCCCGACCTTACAGGGGTAACGGGAACAAAATATTACGTTTCAAATAACGGAAACGACGAAAACGACGGAAAGTCCCCCGAGACGGCATGGGCAACACTTAATAAGGTAAATAACGTAAATTATATATATGGAGACGCCGTGCTTTTCGAGTGCGGCGGCAAATGGCGCGGACAGATTATCGGGGGCGACAAAAAGGGCGTTACCTTTTCCTCATACGGAACGGGAGACAAGCCTATGCTCATCGGTGCGGAAAGAAACAGTGCAGACGCTTCGCTGTGGCTTGAGACCGATGTCACGAACGTTTATAAATATGCGCTGCCCGTGGTTAATCCCGGACACGTGGCTTTTATAGACGTAGACGGTAAGGTAACTATGTCGACGCGCCTTTTTCGGCTTGAAAAAAAGGAGCGCGGAAGCGCGAAGCTTGACGTACTGCCGGATAATTACAATAATCTGACGGACGATTTGCAGTTTTGGTGCGGTTTCGCGAGCGACAACGTAAGAGATTTCAGCGGCACTCTTTATCTGTATTCCGACAAAGGAAATCCCGCGGACAGATTTGCGGATATTGAGGTTACGGAATGTAAGGGAAACGTTATAAACTGGTCAGACGATATAGTTATCGACGGACTTGAGGTGCGTTATAACGGCAGACACGGAATTGCGGGAGGAAATGCAAACAACGTTACGGTACGTAACTGTGTCATTCAGTATGTCGGCGGTTCGCTTATGGGACAGCGCGATACGGTTTTCGGAAATGCAATAGAAATGTACGGACCGTGCGAAGGCTTTATCGCCGAAAACAACTATATAAACGAAATTTATGATACGGGTATTACATTTCAGTGCGGCGCAGGGTATAAGCAGGACAGCCATTACAGAAATATAAAAATTTCGGGTAACGTTGTCGAACGCTGTCATTGGAATATAGAATTTTATAATCAGAACCGCGAGGGAACGGAGCGTTCGGCAAGAAATATCGAAATAACGGACAATATTTGCCGCTATGCCGGAATGGGCTGGGGCTCAAAATTCAGAACCGAAGAAAACGGATATTTCCTCAACGAAACACACGCAAACCATATATGCAGCTGGGGAATGGCGGACGGCGTTTCCGACTTTGTAATATCGAATAACATATTTGAATATATCGACGGCTTTGTTATAAGACTGAGCAGCGATACTTACGGACCGGGCGACAAAAAGATACTGTTTACGGACAATACGTATATTGTCGGAAAAGACACAAGGCTTGCAAAAATAGGTCCCGCATATCAAAATATCGAAGAATTTTCAAGAGAAGCCAATCCCGTAATTGCCGTTACGGAGTAAATTCCGAGGAGGATAAAAATGATTATAGCACTGCCCGAAAAAATAGCGATATTGAGAAGCAGAGAAAAGCAGTCGATACGTACCGACGCTGAGGAATACAATTTATATTACGAAAATTTCATTAACCCTCTGAAGCCCGAATACGACGTTAAGATAAAATGCGAGTACGGCAGAAATTACGGAAACTGCTGGCGTATAAATACGTATCCTTACGATAAAGACAGCTTTCCGCTGACCGTATGCGTATACGACGAAAACGGCGAGCTTCTTGCACAAAAATCCTGCACGGTGGAGCTTTACGATAAAGACGCGTGTACAAAGCCGTTCCGCGTGCTTGTGGCGATGGGTGACAGTATAACGCAGGGACAGAGATATCTCGAGCATACGGCAATGAAGCTGAAGGGAGTAAGCTTTGAAGGAAGCCGAACGTTTAACGGCGTGATACGCCACGAGGGACGAGGCGGATACGCAACCGTGGAATATCTTTCAAAAACGGAGGACCCTTACGGAACGTCTCCCTACGTTTTCCCGAAAAACGTGAGTGCGCTTGAATATTACGGAGACAAAACGTTTTGGGATAAGGTGAACAACGACCCTTACGATAACGATTACGTATACTGCGGCTACGAAAAAAGAGAGCTGAAGGACGGAATGGTTTATAACAGAGAGGGTGTTTTATATAAGCTTCAGGACGGAAAAGAGACCGTATTCGACGAAAAGCCCGAGTGGGAATTCAATTTTTCAAAATATATGGAGCAGCAGAATTTTGCTCCCGTCGACGCGATTTCCATTTTAATCGGAGAAAACGACGTATCCAAATTTACCTACGACGATTATAAGGACGGGATAAAAACAACCTTAGCCAATATGGAGACTATGCTTAACAGCATAAGGGAATACGATAAGAATATTCCCATAATTATAAATCTTCCCGTTATGTCGGCGTCCGAGCAGTTTGCTTTCGGTCACGCGTTTGCCTGCCGACGTACCTACAAGGAAGCGCGCCTTATAAAAATGCTTTATATCGACAGCTTGCTTGAAAAATGGGGAGCTATGGAAGATAAGGGTATTTTTATTTGTCCGATGAGCGCGGCAATGGACACCGAGAATGCTTTCAGAAAAGATTCGATACGCACGGGCAAATATTACAACGATATTCAGATACATACCGCAGAGTCGATACATCCCGACGATAACGGACATAAGCAAATGGGAGACGCGCTGTCTGCGGTAATTCAAAAACTGCGAATTTCAAAATACAGTAAGACAGGAGATACCGTATGTCACGAATAGGCGCACTTAAGCCCTTTGAAGAAAAAAAGGACTATATGAATGCAAGAGTAAACGAGGGAATAGAAAAGAGCCGAAAGGGGTCGGCAAAAATAAAGCTGACCGACGCCGAGGGCAAGCCTCTTGCAAATACCGAAATCAAGGTTTCGCAGCTTAATCACGATTTTTTGTACGGCGCAAATATTTTTATGCTTGACGAGCTTGAGGAAAAGGATAAAAACGAGCTGTATAAAAAGTATTTCAAGGAAGCCTTCAATCAGGCGACTCTACCGTTCTATTGGTGCGACCTTGAACCCGAAGAGGGAAAAACAAGGTATGAAAAGACGTCTCCGAAAATTTACAGACGCCCCGCTCCCGACCTTTGTCTTGAGTTTTGCAAGGAAAACGGAATTACTCCGAAGGAGCACTGCCTGTATTACGATATGTTTATGCCGAAATGGGTTCCGAACGATACGGAGCAGATAAAAAAATATCTGACAAAGCGATTTGCGGAGCTTGCAGAGCGTTATTCCGACAAAATACACGGCTGGGAGGTAATCAACGAAACACTGACGCTTCATCACAAGGGCGGAAAAACCGTGTTTTACGATGATCCCGAGGTGATTGAATGGTGCTTCAGAGAGGCTGAAAAATACTTCTCGAACAACGAACTTATAATCAATGAGGCACACCCGTTTATATGGGAGTGGTTCGACGGAAACAGAAGCGCGTACTATATGCTTATAGAAAGAGCACTGCAAAAGGG